>CAMPIG010000084.1 GCA_946886255.1 uncultured Cellvibrio sp.
ATGCTAACGCCTGATTTGCACCCTTTATGCAGGGGTTTTATACGTCCAGAAGTCGGTCAAGCATATAAAACAGGCAGTATTTATTGATCCAGCGCACACAATAAATATGAATTTAACCTTTAAAATCAAAAAGATAAGAAATCTTCTTGACAAAGAAAATTAATAAACCAAAATAAATTACAATAAAATTCAAACACGTTGGGTACTTTATGGAATATATCGATATCAGTCATCCTGAATGGCCCAAGATGTGGGACGAACTTGCTGGCTATCGCATTAACAACGGAGATCATTTATGTATCCATGATGGCGAGTGTTGGGAATACATGGGGTCAACTCTGGACCACCATCATCTGCGCCACGCCTGCCATCCCATCACCCACCAGGTCGAGTATATTTATATCGAACGGGCACGCGCGGCGGTGAAGTGGGCTTGAACCTCCTTCACCCACCTTCTCCAATATTCCCTTCCGGTTTTCCACTCGTTTCTCAAATACACCAAGAATCCCTCCATCGGCAATTAACACTCTGGATCTTTTGCGGTATGCTCTGCTCGCTTGTTGAGCGGCGGCTTGCGATAACTCTGATCGTCCCCTGATAGCCCACCGGGTTATGAAGCATTAACCACACAAAATAACTAGAAGATGAGGGATGAGCATTGAGGCTCACCAAATTGTATGCTTAATCATTTGATACGTTTTGTATTAGTCGGAGGAAGCGCAACACTTTTACAATTTGTGTTGTTGTTTATTTTCGTAGAGTTCGGTCATTTTAATAAGATTTTTGCTTCAGCGCTCTCCTTTGCGATATCCGCCGTTTTTAACTATCTCATGAATTATTATTTCACTTTCGCCAGTGAAAAATCCCATACAGAAACTGTACCCAAATTTATTGTCGTGGCCGCTCTGGGGCTATTGATCAACTCGATATCTTTTGCATTACTGCTGGTCGTCATGCCGCATTATTTAATTGCCCAATTCGGAGCGACCCTGATGACGTTATTGGTTAACTTTCTATTACATAAAATGTGGATATACCGGAGCTAACGATGATCACCCCTGTTCCTTCGCTCGCCATTGTTGTCCCTTGCTATAACGAAGAAGAAATACTGCCAAAAACCTTGGGCGTGCTGCAGGCGTTGCTGCGCGATCTAATCGGTAAAGATAAAATTAATGCTGCTTCAAAAATCTACTTTATTGATGATGGCAGCAAGGATGCCACCTGGTCATTGTTGAAGACCGCAGCCGTTGCGCATCAAGATGTTGTGGGAATAAAGCTTTCGCGTAACAAGGGACATCAAAATGCGCTTTATGCCGGCCTGTGTACTAGCACTGAGGATATCATTGTCAGTATTGATGCAGACCTGCAGGATGATCCGCAGAATATCGAATATATGGTAGATGAGTACCTGAAAGGTAATGATGTTGTTTATGGCGTTAGATCCGAGCGCACCACAGATACTTTTTTTAAGCGCTTTACCGCCGAAGGTTATTATCACCTTATGCGCAAGATGGGCGTTGATCTCGTGTTTAATCACGCGGATTTTCGCTTGATGTCACGACGCGCGCTCAATGCTCTGTTGGAGTACGAAGAGTCAAATCTTTTCCTGCGCGGCATTGTGCGCGAAGTGGGCTTTCCTTCATCGGTGGTTGAATACCAACGCCAGGCTCGGGAAGCCGGTGAAAGTAAATACCCGCTCAGGAAGATGTTATCTTTTGCATGGAATGGCATCACCGCCTTTTCAGCCATTCCTCTGCGCGCCATCACGGTTATCGGGCTCATTTCCAGTTTGATATCCTTTGGCATTATTGCCTGGGTATTAGTGACCCGGTTATTTACCGACAACGCCATACCCGGTTGGGCGTCCATACTCTTGCCACTACTCTTTATCGGTAGCGTGCAATTACTTTGCCTGGGTGTCATTGGTGAGTACATGAGCAAGCTGTACAGCGAGAGCAAAAGACGGCCCAAGTACCATATCAGTGAACTGGTTAGCCACAACAATAACCCCTGATTCAACCTAGCAACCAAGGATAAGCAATGTCGTCAGTTACTGCTGCCCGTCATAAGGCTCGCCATCAGTTTCTACCGTTAAGGAAATATCCCTTTCTGACGGAAGGCAAAAGATTTTTGTCTTATCCTCCTTTTCATTTATTAAATCCTTATTTAACGCTGGTTATTGCAGTCAATTTCTTTTGCATTTTCATGAAGAGTTATGGCGGTGATATGGATTACTGGCGTTCCTGGACTGAGCATCTCGCTGAAAAAGGCTATGAAGGCTTCAAAGGTAACTATCCACCGCTCTATGTACATTGGTTATACATCGTCGGAAAGGTGATGGTGTTGCTCGACCAACCCATCGAAGTTAACAACCTGCTGAAATTTCTAACCCAGATTCCCGTTGTTGTTTCTCATCTGGTTTTAACTCGCATTGTATTTTCCCTGCTCATGCACCGGAGTATTAACGGTGCGAAGCTTCATGCGGTCATGTTGTTGACTGTGTTGAATCCGGCATTACTGCTAAATGGTCCGATTTGGGGGCAGGTGGATATCTTTCCTGTGACCTTTATTGTTTGTGCATTGTATTTATTGCTGCTAAATAGTTGTCTTTATCTGGCATTACCTCTGTTTACGTTGGCAGTGTTGACCAAATTCCAGATGATATGTTTTGCACCAGTCTTCGGGATTATCTTTTTTCGCGACATCAAAAACACGCTGATCGGCAGCATCATATCTTTTATTATTGTTGTGCTGGTGCTGTTTCCCATGGCGTTAACAGACACTGTCGAACATATTATTCGGCAGGCCTATATCGACACTCTGGGGCAATACCCTTATACAACCTATAACGCAGCAAATCTCTGGATGCTGCTGACAGGGAATACCTGGCCTGATAATCACATTTTTTTTGGTTTCAAAGAAGGTAGTATCGCCGCGTCCCTGTTCACGGCAAAACATTTGGGTATATTGTTTTTTGCCATTGCATGCCTATGGGCTTTTATGCGTGGGATGAAGTACCAGTTTCGCAATGACACCATTGATTACAGTTTGTCTGAAGCGGGGCAACACGTTTTCTATGCCATGTTTTGTGCGGCGGCTTTTTTTGTTTTACTGCCCGGCATGCATGAGCGTTACCTGGTACCCGCCACAGTTATTGCGTTGATTTATTCCGCTATTTATCCCGAGCGACTAATCTATGCCGTTTTGCTGACGTTGGCCACATCGCTGAACATCGCCATGATACACGGCATTAACGGATCACAGATCTGGTCCGCCGCATCCATTCTCTCTCTCGTTGCGCTGTTTTATATCCTGGCTGATTTCACTGGCACATTGCAGCCTATAAAGCGTCAAACAACGAAGCTTTATCAATTTATGCAGATGAGGCATTTCCCAAACATCGGGTTTATCGTGGCAACGGCGATAATTTTATTTATGTTGCACACGAGTTATCGCCTGAACATGCTCAATTTGGAAGAGAACCAGAAGTTACTCACGGAACTAAAAGTCGATAGCTGGAATCAGGATTTCGGCAATCTGCAAACGAATCGAAATCTCAACAATGGGGTTCTGTCGTTGGGCGGTAAAAAGTATGCGTTTGGTTTGGGGACTCACGCAAACTCGAATGTTGTTTATACGTTGCCTGAAGGAGTTGATAAATTAAGCTTTATTGTGGGCATTGATGATGGCGTCAACCATGGCGAAGTTGTTTTTTCTGTTTTGGGTGATGGAAAGAGATTGTGGCAATCCAGTGTCATCCACGGGAATAGAAAGCAGGTGGAACACGGCGAAGTGGATCTGACTGGCGTAAAGAAACTGACGTTACATGTTAATGCCCAAGGCCCAAACTCCTATGACCACGCCAATTGGGTTAATCTTATCTTGACTTTCAAAAGTAAGGCGTATCTGACTTCTTTGTCTGGAAAGTAAATCAATAATATGACTCACCCAGGCTTTTGACGTTTTGCCAATTGCCTGGCCTCCCACACCGCCACACCGTAACCTTCCCACTTGCGTTGCTTCCATCGCCACCATTTGATGCAAGCGCGAACGGTTTCATCAATAATGGCGGCAATCAATAATCCATAGAGCCCCATGTCGAAGGGTATGGCGAGAATATAGGCCAGTGGCACAGAGAAAAGCCAAATAACGGCAATGCTCGACAAAGAAGTAAAGGTTGCATCACCGGTAGACCTGAGCGCACTACCGATAACAATGTTGATCGTGCGCCCCGGTTCTGACAAAAACGCCAGAAAGAACGCCCAGGCACCGAGTGCAAGTATGTCCGGGTCACTGGTAAATATACCCAATACTTGTTGATTGAAGACCCACCAGAATAACGCCAGTAATCCTGTGCCCCACAGGGAAATTTTTAAGCTTTCCCGCAGCTGTAAATCGGCGATATCAAATTCCTTCCGCCCGATACGTTGCGCAATAATCGCTTCGGTAGCCATGCTTAATGCGATAGAGATCATCAGGCAGAATAAAAAAGTATTATAGGTATAAACCTTCAATGTGAGCGCCAGCACACTGACATTCGCTGCGATCCAGTTCAGTACCATCATGTTACCCTGAAAAGACATGGGCTCCAGAATGGAAGGTGCAGCAATGCGCAGGATGGGTTGCATCAGCTGTCGGAAATGTTGCATGGCATAAGCTACCGGCAAACGAATATTTAACCGGAAGTGAGCGACGCTCATCACAAAGATAAAAGTGATCAATGCGGATATCACACTGGCCCAGGCGACGCCGGACACACCTGAGGGTGGGATGATCCACAAACCAAAAATGGCGATGTAATTGCCGAGCAAATTACAAAAGAAAAAGATGACATTGCTAACCGAATTCCATTTGGGTTCGCCGTAAATATTGAAGATCGTCTGATAGATGGTGCGACAACCCCAGAGCGCCACCATCCAGCCGATAATACCCAAATAGTTCGCTGCGTGACTTTCTACTTCGTCGGTCACGGGCATCAGGGAAACCACCCATGGACCACCATGGATCAGCGCTTGCGCGGCAACCAGACCTAACGCCACCACGACAAGGGCATAGACCACAATGGTGGCATTAGCGGTTTGATAATCGCCGCCGCCAATACGCTGGCTCGCGATGCTGGCACCGGCAAAGGACGTAATAAAAAGTAAGGCATTCGCAACGAAGATCATCGGGGTAATCGCACCGACAGCCGCCGCCGCGCTGTCGGAGATCCGACTGAGAAAGAACATATCGAGCAAGGGAATGGTGTAAATAACCGCCTGATCAATCAACATCGGGGCGCTCATTCCCCATAAGCCTTTGTCGAGCACACGACTTTTTGGCTCGTTACGCATGGATACCTCAGAGAAAAATACAACGAAGAAACACAACGAAAAAGCCCGGCGAGACATGCCGGGCTTATCTAGCTTAGCAGAACAAACGTAAGAATCTAACCGGCTTCGCGTAGCACCACCGCCGGCGGTGTATTTACCACAGAGCGACAACTTAACGCGCCGAGCGAACCGACAAAAAGTCCGCCGGCTAAGGGCCCGACCAACCAGAAAATATAGTGGGGGCGGATCGGTGTTTCGAGCACCCAATACTGCAAGCTGATCAGCAAAATTTCTGCACCAATGACTGCGATAATGCCGGACAAAAGCCCGAGCACTGAAAACTCCGCCCACACACTACCGATCATCAAACGGCGCGGGCTGCCCAGCGCACGTAGCAAACCGGACTCCTGTTTACGGCTGTCAATGCTGCTGGTCACGGCAGCGATTAACACCAAACATCCGCCTACCAAGGTCAGCCATAGAACCAACAATACGCCATTGCTGACCTGCGTGACGATGGTTCGAATTTGATCAATGATGCGATCCAATTCGATGACCAGCATCGTTGGGTAACCACGCAATAAATCATTGATGAAGGATTTCTGCTCCAGCGGCAAATATAAACTGGTGATATAAGTCGGTGAGTAATTATCCAGTGCACCGGGCTCAAAGATAAAAAAGAAGTTAGGTTTCATTGAACGCCAATCCAGGCTGCGGAAACTGGCGATTTGTGCTTCAAGGATCAATCCACCAAGAGAGAAGGTCAGCCTGTCGCCGATGGACAAACCCGCCTCTTCCGCCAGCTCTATTTCAACAGACACACCGGGCAAACCCTCTGCATTGCTTTGCCAATTATCCCACCATTCGCCAGCGACAATTTCATTGTCCCCCGCGAGGGTATCAGTCCAGGTCAGGTTGGCTTCCCGATTAAATACACCGTTAGCAGAACGCTGCGCCTCGCTAGGCTCCGCACCATTAATCGCGGTTAAACGGCCGCGCACCATGGGATAAAGCTGCTCGCGCTCAAGCTGTTTTTCATCCAGCATTTGCTGCACAGCTTCAACATCGTGAGGAGGAATGTTGACCAGAAAGTGATTGGGTGCATCCTCGGGCAACTGTAATTGCCATTCATCAATCAATGAGGTGCGCACAATGGTCAGAGTCAACAGCAACATAATGGCTGTTGCAAAGACCACAATTTGCACCAGGGTTTGCTCGCGGCGGCGCTGCAAATTGGCCAGTGCCAGACGCCAGATGCTACCCGTATTGGTAGCAATGTGCCGACTGAGCTTCAACAAACCCAACGCCATCCCGGCAGTAATAACCAATACGCCGGACAGCGCACCGATCACACTCAGGGCTAATGCAAAATCCTGGCTGAATAAAACAATCAATAACAATATTGCCGAAAAAGCTAACGCCACCTGAATCCACAAATGGAGGGTGTTCACACCCAACTCCCGACGCAGTATTTTTAATGGCGGCACACCAGGTAAAAACCAAAGCGAGGGCAAGGCGAAAAAGATCAAGCAGATAAGACCGGTGGCAAAACTGATGGCGTAGGGATAAATACTCGCTGTCCCCAAAGCTATCTGATAAACCTGCTGCAAACTTGCCGCCACTACTCGCTGAATCAATTCACCTACCAATAAGCCGGCCATGGATGCCACTACCGCCAGCAGCAATAGCTGAACAAAATAAAGCTGGCGAATCCGTTGAGCACTGACACCAAAACTTTTCATCAGCGCTACCTGATCAACATGACGCGATGAGAATTGTCGCGCAGCTAACGCAATAGCAACACCGGCCAGCAAAACACCGATCACGGCGGCCAACAATAAAAAACTCCTGCCCGTTTCCAGGGTTCGGCCAAGCCCGCGCTGGCCGGATTCCACATCGACCAAACGCTCATGTTTACTCAGTTGCGGTTCCAGCCACTCGGCAAAAGAGTCAAGCGCATTATTGTTAGCGGCTAATAACCATTGGTACTGCACACGACTGCCCGGCTGGACAACCTGGGTGCGCTCAAGGTCAACCATATTCATCAGGACGCGCGCGCCCATAAAACTAAAGGGGCTTGCACTGTCCGGCTCACGGATGATGACTTGGGTTACCACCAACTCGTATTCGCCAACCGCTAGGGAATCGCCTAACTCGATATGCAACAAGGGCAACAAACGGGAATCTACCCACACTTCTCCTGGATCGGGAATGTCCTTTGTTGTTTGAATGTCTTCTGCTTGACTGGCGAAAGGAATAGTACTGATATCGAGTTGTCCACGCAGGGGATACCCATCGGTTACTGCTTTTACGGAAGCGAGGTGCATGTGGTCGCCAGCATACACCATGGACGAAAATAGCACGGCTGTCGTTTGCTCTATGCCGTCTTCCGCTGCCAATGCCGACCAATCCGGGTTGTGTGGTTGGGAGCCGCGCACAATTAAATCTGCACCCAGCAGCATATTGCTTTCTTGCACCAGTGTACGCTCAAGGCGATCCGTAAAGATGGCAATACCACTGACAACCGCCACAGCCAACATTAATGCGGCAGCCAATAACTTGACTTCACCACTGCGCCAATTACGCCACAACAATCGCAACGCCAACATAATTTATCCTTTCATTTATCAGACAGCGATAATTTCGCCCGAGGCCAATTCAATTCGCCGCTGACAACGCGCCGCCAAGCGATCTTCGTGGGTAATTAAAATTAATGTCGTGCCCTGTTCGCGATTCAATTCAAATAACAAATCAATAATACGCGCACCGGTCGTGCTATCCAGATTACCGGTCGGTTCGTCAGCAAATAAAATTCTCGGCTGACTGGCAAACGCGCGTGCAATGGCCACGCGCTGTTGTTCACCTCCGGAGAGTTGCTGCGGGTAATGATGCAATCGTTGACCCAATCCTACGCGATTCAAAAAATCCACCGCTAATGCGCGCGCCTGTTTTACGCCGTGCAACTCCAGAGGAAGAACGACGTTTTCTACCGCTGTCAAACCCGGCAGCAACTGAAAGGATTGAAAAATAAATCCAATATTTTCCGCACGAACTTTTGCCCTGCCCTCTTCGTTCAGCGCGGTGAGGATGTGACCGTTAAGAATGACTTCACCACTGGTGGGTAAATCAAGGCCGGCCAGGATACCAAGCAAGGTCGATTTTCCGGAGCCAGATGCGCCGACAATGGCCACACTCTCCCCCGCAACCACACTGAGTGAAACCTGATTTAAAATCGTCAAGGCACCTTCAAAGGTTGTGACGGTCTTATCAATCGATTTTGCTTCAACCATGACGGCTGGGATCATAAAAAGTCCTTAAGGTAAAAAATAGTTGCTTTATCAAGAATAGTCTTAACTAACATCAGTAGAGTCAAAACAGTTGACAATTCTTTACGGTAATCTATGTCATCATCCCTATCATCAAGTGACCACTTTAAAATTTGATTAATGCAGGATTTACTTATGCTCAACGCAAATCCATTCCGCCCGCTGATACTTATTGTGTTATTAGCCATCAGCCCCTTGCTGTCTGCTAACGAAAAAGCTCGCATTCTGGTATTGGGCGACAGTTTAAGTGCGGGCTATGGCATTGAGTTGGAAGAGAGCTGGGTGAGCTTACTGGCCGAACGCGTGGCAGAGAATCATCCTTATCAGGTTGTGAATGCCAGCGTCAGCGGCGAAACCAGCGGCGGCGGACTTGCACGTTTACCCGCGTTACTGAAAGAACATACGCCCGCGCTGGTTATCCTGGAGTTGGGTGGCAACGACGGGTTGCGCGGCCATCCTTTAAATATTATGCAACAACAACTGGAATCCATTATTCAGCAAAGCCAGGACGCGGGCGCGCAAGTCTTACTTTTGGGCATGCAAATACCACCCAATTATGGCCAGCGCTACACCGAACGTTTCCATCAGGTTTATACGCAGCTGGCCAAAAAATATGAACTGGCTTACGTGCCTTTTTTTCTTGAGGGCGTCGCAGTTGACCGGGATTTGATGCAGCACGACGGTATTCATCCAACCGCCGAAGCACAGCCGGCCATGCTCGATAATGTGTGGGCCGGGCTTGAGCCTCTGCTGAAAAATAGGGACTAGCAGAGCTCCAGATATTCCACCATTAACTGGACACTTTGCTTACCGCGAAATTCGTTGATATCCAAACGATAGGCCAATCGCACACGCTTCGCCGCTGCATTGGGCCACTGTTGCACATCAACATTAAAGGCAATAGCGTCCAGCAATTGTTTCCCGGCGGCATCATGGGATAACACCATCTTTAAGTGTTTCTCTCCCACAATGCGCTGTTGCACCAAAAAGAATTCGCCATCGAATAAAGGTTCCGGGAAATGCTGCCCCCAGGGCCCGGCGTCGCGCAGCTGTGCAGCGATGACCAGATTAAAGTCCTCATGTGTTAATTCACCATCGCTGACCAAAACAGCTTTCAAATCGTCTTCCGTTAATTGCCGACGCACTTATTTGTCAAAGGCTTGGGCAAAGGCTGCAAAATCTTCCCGCGCTAAACTCATTCCCGCCGCCATCGCATGGCCGCCAAATTTTTTTAACAAGCCCGGATGATGAGTGGCAACTGCATCTAACGCATCGCGAATATGTAAGCCAGGAATTGAACGTGCAGAACCTTTAATTTGGCCTTCACCAGCGTCGGCAAACACAATGACCGGACGGTGATAACGATCTTTAATCCGCGAAGCCAAAATACCAATCACACCTTGATGCCAATTTTCATCGAATAAACATAATCCCCAGGGAAGAGAATCTGCATCATCGACTAATATCGTTTGCAACATGTGTAAAGCTTCTTGTTGCATACCACTTTCAATCGCTTTTCGATCGCGGTTCAGCTCATCCAATGACAATGCCATTTCCCGAGCCAAGGAAGGACTTTCGCACAACAAACATTGAATGCCGAGCGACATATCATCGAGGCGGCCCGCTGCGTTCAAGCGTGGACCGACAATAAAACCCAGATCACCCGCCACAAGTTTGTTGGGAGTTCGACCGGCAACTTCCAATAACGCCAGGATGCCAGGACGCGCAATACCGGCGCGCATACGCTGCAAACCTTGCGCAACCAGGATACGATTGTTGTGATCCAGCGGCACCACATCCGCCACCGTCCCCAAAGCAACCAGGTCGAGGAAGCTTGCCATATTCGGCTCAGGGATACCGCTCTCAGCAAACCAGCCGAGCTGGCGAAGCTCAGCGCGCAACGCATTCATGACATAAAAAATAACGCCGACACCAGCAAGGTTTTTACTGGGAAACGGGCAACCCGGTTGATTGGGATTCACGATCGCGTCTGCATCGGGTAATTCGCTGCCCGGCAAATGGTGATCTGTTACGATAACTGCGATGCCCAGCTCGCGCGCAACCTGGACACCTTCAATACTGGAGATGCCGTTATCAACGGTAATGATAAGATCAGGTTGCTGTGCCGCAGCGACGGCGACTATCTCCGGTGTTAACCCATAACCGTATTCAAATCGATTGGGCACCAGAAAGTCGACTGATGGCAACCCCATAGCGCGCAATGCAAGTACGGCCAGCGCGCAACTTGTTGCACCATCCGCATCAAAGTCACCCACGATCATAATTTTTGCCTGCGCCACCACAGCATCAGCCAGCAAATTAACTGCGTCAGGTAATCCTTTAAAGCTTGGCTTCTGCAACAAGGTCAAGTGATGCTGCAATTCTTCATCTTGTTTGACGCCGCGCGCACAGTAAACCCGCTGTAATAGTGCAGGCAGGTGGCTGCTCAAGCCAGGTGATACGATAACCTCGCGACGACGAATCACTTTTTGCATGAGAAAATCCAATAACGATAAAAAAACAAAACGCTGCTTCAGTGGCCCAAAGCAGCGTCCATAGGTTGATCAGCAGTCAGAATCAGCGACGTAAATTCTCAGCCATAAATTGCTGCACTTTTTCCAGATCCTGTGGCAAGACGGTATAGCGCTCCTCGCGCTCAAACAGATCAGCCATGTGGTGCGGCAATTGCGGATCAGCCGCCTGCCCTGCTTTACGCACAGCCTCCGGAAATTTGGCCGGATGAGCAGTTGCCAGGCATACCATAGGAATATCCTGACGGCGACGTGTTTGTCGTGCCGCCTCAACGCCAATTGCCGTGTGCGGATCTAGCAGATATTCGCAACGGTCAAATACTTCATTGATCACCTTGATCGTCGTGTCATCGCTCACACGGTAACTGCTGAATAACTCGCGAGCCCGCCCCAGAGCCGTTTCACTCAGCGTCATCTCACCGGATTTGAAATTATCCATTAATTGCCGAATAGCATTGCCATCGCGATCATACAAATCAAACAGCATGCGTTCAAAGTTGCTCGATACCATGATGTCCATGCTCGGCGACAGAGTATGCTGCAGCTGATGTTTACTGTGATCATTGCTGCTGATACAACGATGCAGAATATCGTTGCTGTTGGTGGCAATCACTAACTGATCAATGGGTAATCCCATACGCTTGGCAAGATAACCGGCAAAAATATCGCCGAAGTTTCCGGTCGGCACTGAGAATGACACCGGACGGTGCGGCGCACCCAAAGCCACGGCAGCATAAAAATAATAAACGATCTGAGCCATGATGCGCGCCCAGTTAATCGAGTTAACAGCCACCAACTGGCGCCCCTCAGGCAAGAAGGACTGATTACCGAAGCTGGCTTTCACCATGTTCTGGCAATCATCAAAATTACCTTCCAAGGCGATGTTGTGAACGTTAGTTTCCAACACTGTGGTCATCTGCCGACGTTGCACGTTAGAGACGCGATTGTGCGGATGCAAGATAAAGATATCGATGTTGTCGCAGCGACGGCAGCCTTCAATTGCCGCTGATCCGGTATCACCGGATGTCGCGCCCATCACAACGACTTTCTGGTTGCGCTTCTTAAGCAAATGATCAAGTAAATGGCCAAGAAATTGCAGCGCAAAATCCTTGAATGCCAGTGTTGGCCCTTGAAACAATTCCAGTACCCACTCGTTGTGGCCGGTTTGCACTAAAGGTGCAATTGCATCGTGACGAAACACGTCATAAGACGAGGCGATGATGTGTTTCAGCTCATCATCTGACAATGCGCCCGCTACAAAAGGGTTAATCACTTTGAATGCCAATTCCTGATAAGAAAGGCCGGACCAGGAGGCAATTTCCTCGGCAGAAAATGTCGGCAAGCTCTCAGGAACGTAAAGACCACCATCGGGCGCCAAACCTGTAAGAACCACTTCTTCAAATGTCAGCGCCGGTGCCTGACCGCGAGTACTGATATATTTCACGCTAATAACCTGTGCTAAAAAGATTGATAATTTATTTCAAAGATTCCATACGAATACGCGTAACCGGTGCGGTGATTGAATCCAGTGTTTCAATCGTGGTGATCGCCGCCACAATATGTTTTTCTAAGGCGCGATTTGTTAATAAAATCAGCGGCACGGTTTCTTCGTCATCTTTGGCTTCTTTCTGAATCAACGCTTCGATACTGATGCCGGAGTCGCTGAGAATTTGCGCAACCTTCGATAACACACCCGGCTTATCGAGCGCCTGCATGCGCAGGTAATAAGCCGTTTCTACCTCTTCAATAGGCAGTATCACTTTATCGCGCAGGTTTTCCTGCTGGAAGCCGAGATAAGGCACACGGTGTTCAGGGTCTGCAGTTAACGTTCGTGCAACATCAACGATATCAGCAATTACTGCCGAAGCCGTAGGCTCAGCACCGGCACCTGCACCATAGTAAAGTGTCGGACCAACTGCATCACCCTTGACCACAATAGCGTTCATCACGCCGTCAACATTTGCGATCAAACGTTTTTCGGGAATTAACGTCGGGTGCACACGCAACTCAATGCCATTCGGGCTGCGACGAGCAATACCCAGATGCTTGATTCGGTAGCCCAACTCTTCCGCATAGGTCACATCTTGCGGCGATACACGCGT
>CAMPIG010000085.1 GCA_946886255.1 uncultured Cellvibrio sp.
CCCAAGCGCGCTTCCAGAGATGCCACCGCCCGCGTGATACTCGCAGCGGACATTCCCATGCGCCGGGCTGCGGCGGCGAAGCTTTCTTCTTCAGCGACGGCAATAAAAACCTGCATTTCCTGAAATCTGTCCAACAAGATTCTCCATCGTGATGATAGTTAATGGTCGGGCGTCTTAACTGCCACCCCGGGTATCTGCACCGTATTTTTTCCACGTGTACCTCGCGTCTCGGCCAGGCCGGACCAACTGATATCTCATGGCAAAAATGCTATAGTGCGCCTCCTTTCAGCCAGCTGGGTTGTGGGTTATCCCCTGCCAGTGCATGAGCTGACGATTTCAATCGCACCATCTTGTAAAATTCGTGATCTGCACACAACCTTGGATAGATACCCAGACCTATGACCCAAGCTCGTAAAATTCTTGTTACCAGTGCCCTGCCCTACGCCAACGGCTCGATTCACCTCGGCCACCTGGTGGAATATATCCAGACCGATATCTGGGTTCGCTTCCAGAAGCTGCGCGGTGAAGATTGTTTGTATGTCTGCGCCGACGATGCGCACGGCACCGCCATCATGCTGAAAGCTGAGCAGCTGGGTCACAGCCCTGAACAACAAATTGCCAATGTCAAAGCAGAGCACCAGCAGGATTTTGCTGATTTTCTGATTGGCTTTGATAATTACCACTCGACGCACAGTGAAGAAAATCGCGAACTGTCGACGATGATCTATCAACGCTTGCTGGCCAATGGTCACATCGCGACCCGCAGTATCACCCAAGCCTACGACCCGGAAAAAAATCTGTTTCTGGCAGACCGCTACATAAAAGGCACCTGCCCCAAATGTAAATCCGAGGACCAGTATGGCGACAACTGTGAAAAATGTGGTGCCACCTATTCGCCGATGGACTTGATCAACCCTAAGTCGGCCATCTCCGGCGCGACACCGGTTGCCAAGGATTCCGAACATTTCTTCTTTACCTTACCCGCGTTCAGCGACTTCCTGAAAGACTGGACCCGCGCCGGCCATTTGCAAGATGAAGTGGCAAACAAGATGGCGGAGTGGCTGGATGCCGGTTTGCAGGAGTGGGATATCTCCCGCGATGCGCCCTACTTCGGTTTTGAAATCCCCGATCAACCGGGTAAATATTTTTACGTCTGGCTGGACGCGCCTATTGGATATATCGCCAGTCTGAAACATTACGGCGACCAACACGGCATTGATTGGCAGGACTACTGGAAGCCGGATTCCACGGCGGAGGTTTATCACTTTATCGGCAAGGATATCGTCAACTTCCACGCCCTCTTCTGGCCCGCTATGCTGCATTCGGCCAAGTTGCGCACCCCCACAAAAATCTGTGTGCATGGGTTTCTGACTGTGAATGGCACCAAGATGAGCAAATCGCGCGGCACCTTTATCAACGCGCGCACTTACCTCAAGCACCTGAATCCGGAATATTTGCGCTATTACTTTGCCGCCAAGTTGACCAGTGCCGTGGATGATCTCGACCTGAATCTTGAGGATTTTATCCAGCGCGTCAACAGCGATCTGGTCGGCAAGGTCGTTAACATTGCCAGCCGCACTGCCAAGTTCATCAACAATGCGGGCGGCACCTTGTCGACCACGGTTGCTGACCCAGTCCTATGGGAAAAATTCGTGGATGCGGGAGCCATCATTGCGGCACATTACGAAGCGCGGGATTTCAGCAAAGCCATGCGTGAAATCATGGCGCTGGCTGACGCCGCAAACGAATACATCGCCACCCAGGAACCCTGGAAGCTGGCCAAGCAACCCGGTCAGGAGCAATACACACTGGATGTCTGCACGCTGGGCATCAACATGTTCCGCGCCCTGCTCACCTATCTCAAACCTGTTTTACCGGCATTGACCGCCAAAGCCGAGGAATTCCTCGGTGAAACCCTGAGCTGGGACCAGCCGGTGCGCTTTCGTGGCGGCGACCGCATCAACACCTTTACACCTTTATTAACCCGCGTAGAGAAAGACAAGGTCGATGCGATGCTCGAAGCCAGCAAAGAAGCCCTCGCCAACACCGCGCCTAAAGCCAGCGGATCACTGGCGGACGATCCAATTGCCGAGGAGATTGAGTTTGGTGATTTTGCCAAGGTAGATCTGCGCATTGCTTTGATCGCCAACGCCGAACACGTGGAAGGTTCTGACAAACTCCTGCGTTTGACTCTGGACCTCGGCGGAGAAACCCGCAACGTCTTCTCTGGTATCAAAGCCGCGTATAAACCGGAGGAGCTGGTAGGCAAGCTTACTGTGGTAGTTGCCAACCTCAAGCCGCGCAAGATGAAGTTCGGCATGAGCGAAGGCATGGTGCTTGCCGCTGGTCCAGGTGGCAGCGAGCTGTACCTGCTCGAGCCCCACAACGGCGCCCAACCCGGCCAACGGGTGATGTAACAGCTGTCGGATTACGCCTAACGGCTAATTCGACCTACCGTTACAGCGCGGTAAAAACTGTTATCGCCACAGGTTTCAAGCATATTCCCAAATAAACGGCGTTTTGGATTGATCCCGCGCCGTTGCTTTACGATAATGCGCCCCTGAAATTTCAGGCGTCAGCCGACAGGTAGAGAATCCATGACCGAATTTGCTGTCATCATGCTCGGCACCATCCTGGTGAACAACTTTGTGCTGGTCCAGTTTCTGGGGCTGTGCCCGTTTATGGGCGTGTCCAACAAGCTGGAATCGGCCATCGGTATGGCCGGCGCTACCACCTTTGTGATGACACTCGCCTCTATCTGCACTTACCTGGTCTTCACCTGGATTCTCGCGCCTTTGGGCCTGGATTACCTGCGCACTATCTCCTTTATATTGGTGATTGCGGCGGTCGTGCAGTTCACCAAGATGTTTATGGAGAAAACCAGCCCGCTGTTGTACCGCATCCTTGGCGTTTTTCTGCCGCTGATTACCGTGAACTGTGCAGTGCTGGGTGTGGCTTTGCTGAATATCAACAAAACCCATAGTTTCTGGGAATCTACGTTGTATGGGTTCGGCGGCGCTGTTGGGTTTTCTGTTGTATTGATCCTGTTCTCGGCCATGCGCGAACGCCTGGCAGTGGCCGATGTGCCCGTGCCCTTCAAGGGCGCCGCCATCGGCATGATCACTGCGGGTCTGATGTCCCTCGCCTTTATGGGCTTCAGTGGCCTTGTCTAAGCCGGAGATGTAGCACCGATTATGTTTGAACTCATTATCCAGAACCCCATCCTCGCTGCGCTGATCGCCTTGATCGGCCTGGCCGCGTTGTTTGGCGCAATCCTGGGTTTTGCGGCGGTGAAGTTCAAAGTTGAAGGCGACCCTATCGTCGACCAGATCGACAATCTGCTGCCGCAAACCCAGTGCGGCCAATGTGGCTATCCCGGCTGCCGGCCCTACGCCCAGGCTATTGCCGGCGGTGATGCCATCAATAAGTGCCCACCCGGCGGCCAAACCACCATCAACGCCCTGGCGGATCTGCTGGCTGTCCCCGCGCCCACCCTGGACGAAGAACACGGCGAGGAATCCGAAGTCAAGAAAGTGGCTTTTATCCGCGAAGACGAGTGTATCGGGTGCACCAAGTGCATCCAAGCTTGCCCGATGGATGCCATCCTCGGTGCCGCCAAGCAGATGCATACCGTGATTGCCGATGAGTGCACCGGCTGCGACTTGTGTGTGGAGCCCTGTCCCGTAGATTGTATTGACATGATTCCGGTGGAAACCGGCGTTAAAGAGTGGAAGTGGGAGTTGCCCGCCATCAACGCCAACATCATCGCCACCGACCGCGATTCGCAGGATCAGCCCACAGGTAAAGCCGCTTAATGACCAGCCTGATCAAAATCCGGGAAATCCCCGGCGGAATTCACCCGCCTGAGCATAAAGCACAATCCTTGCGTTTGCCGCTGGGCTCGGTGCCGCTGCCGCCACAGTTGGTAGTACCAGTCAGCCAGCATATCGGCGAACCGGCCACACCGGTGGTCAATGTGGGTGAGCGCGTACTGACCGGACAGCTGATTGCTGCCGCCAATGGCGTCTTCAGTGCCAATATCCACGCGCCGAGTTCCGGCACTGTAGTGGCGATTGAAGATCGCGTCCTGACACACCCGTCGGGGATGAGCGACACCTGCATTGTGATCGAGACGGATGGCAAGGATGAATGGGTGCCATTGAGTCCCTGCGAGGATTACCACGCACTGGATAAGACGGCCCTGCAAGACAAAATCCGCCTGGCCGGGGTAGCTGGTCTGGGTGGTGCCGGCTTTCCGACAGCGGTAAAACTCAACCCGCGCTCTACGGAAGTGATTGATACCCTGATCATCAATGGCGCCGAGTGCGAGCCCTATATCACCGCCGATGACATCCTGATGCAGACCCGCGCCGAGGAAATCATTGCAGGAACTCTGATGGTCAGCCATCTGCTGCACGAGCCCAAAGACCTGATCATCGGGCTGGAAGACAATAAACCTCAAGCCTTGGCGGCCCTGCAAAAAGCCGCGCAAGGTACACGCATACAAGTGGTGGCCTTTCCGACCAAGTATCCCTCGGGTGGCGCCAAGCAGATCATCCAGATTCTGACCGGGCGGGAAATTCCTACCGACCACCATTCCGCCTACATCGGCGTTATTTGCCTCAACGTCGGCACTGTCGCGGCAGCCTGGCGTGCGGTGCGTTATGGTGAACCGCTGATTTCGCGGATTACCACGGTAGTCGGTGAAGCGCTGGAGATGCAGCGCAACGTGGAAGTCCGCATCGGCACCCCCATTGACTATCTGCTTGCGCAACACGGTTTTGATGCGAAGAAAGCCTCGCGCCTGATCATGGGCGGCCCGATGATGGGATTTACCTTGCCAATCCCCAGCGTGCCGGTCATTAAAACCACCAACTGCATCCTCGCCCCCACAAAAAAAGAATTGCCTCCGCCACCGCCAGCGCAAGCCTGTATTCGTTGCGGCCTGTGCGCAGATGCCTGCCCCGCCAGTTTGTTACCGCAGCAACTGTTCTGGTATGCGCAAGCGGAAGATATGGAAAAACTGCAAGCGCACAATCTGTTTGATTGCATTGAGTGTGGTGCCTGTTCTTATGTGTGTCCGAGTAATATTCCCCTGGTGCAATATTACCGCGCGGCCAAGGGCACGATTCGCCAGCACGAACTGGAGAAAGAAAAATCTGATCGCTCACGCCGTCGGTTTGAATTCCGTCAGCAACGTATCGCAAAAGAAGAAGCGGAAAAAGAAGCTAAACGTCTAGCACGCAAACAGGCCGCTGAAGAAGCAAAACAAAAGCTCGCCGAAAAAGCCGTCGCACCGGCGCCGCAAACCGCCGTTGTCGCCGAGGCCGTAGCCAAAGCTCGCGCCGTGCAGCAAACACCGGAAGAACAAAAAGCCAAACTTGAGCGTATGCTTGCCGCGGCACAAAACAGCCTTGAGCATGCGCGCCAGCCATTAGTAGCCAATGAAGAAGGCGCGGTGATTACGCCGGAGCAATTGGAAAAACAACAGGCGCGGATCAAGCAAGCCGAATTAAAAGTCAGTGAGGCTGAGAAAAAACTCGCTGATTTTATGGCGACACAAGACGCTACGCCGGCAACCACGCCCGCCAGTGCCGAAGACCCGGTGGCCGCCGCCATCGCCCGGGCTCAGGCAAAACTGACCATGGCACCAGACGAAAAGCTGCGCACGACTTTAGAGTCGTTGCAAACGCGCCTCGCCAAAGCCCAGGAAAAGGCCGCCGCCGCCAAAGCCGAAGGTAGCACTACCGCTGATGCACTGCAGCAAGGCGTAGAAAAACTGCAACAGAAAATTGCCGAAACAGAAGCCGAACTCGCACAACTTACCGCAACAGCAAAGCCGGCATCAGAGATCAGTACACCGCCAGTAGAGCAAAGTGCGGCAAACATCGCCATTGAAAAAGCCAAGGCCAAAGCAGCGGCGCTGGCTACCATGAGTGATACAGAAAAACGCGCAGAACAACTGAAATCCCTGGAAACCCGTTTGCAAAAAGCGCGCGAACGTCTGGCCAAAGCCGAAGCGGACAATGATCCGAATATCGAAGCCTTCCGCACCGGCGTCGTAAAACTCGAAGAAAAGCACAAAGACCTGCAAGACGCGTAAACACCTAGGTCGGATTAGCCGCAGGCGTAATCCGACAATGACCCAAGATTCAGATCATGCATCGAGATTATTAATGGCGTTTTTGAAAGTTACCTCGCCCCATGCCCACAAAGGGCACTCAACCGGCCATTTAATGCGGCTGGTGATCCTCGCTACCCTGCCGGGCTTTCTCGCGCTGGTGTGGTTTTTTGGGGTGGGTGTAGTGTTTAACGTGTTATTGGCCTGTCTGGCCTGCGTCGCGTTTGAAGCGCTGGCGATAAAACTGCGCGGCCGCCCGGTGATGTTTTATCTGCGCGATTACAGCGCGCTGGTCACCGGGGTTTTACTCGGCCTTTCCCTGCCGCCTTATTGTCCCTGGTGGATCGTGGTCGTCGGCAGTCTCTGCGCCATCATTCTCGCCAAACAACTCTATGGCGGTATGGGTTTCAACCCCTTCAATCCAGCGATGGTGGGTTACGTCATACTGCTGATTTCATTTCCGGTAGAGATGACGCAATGGGCCGCGCCCTCGACCATGCTGGAAACCGGGGACTCCCTGCCGGGTGTTATTGATAGCTTGCAAAAAATCTGGTTGGACACACCGATCGATGGCTATACCGCTGCAACGCCGCTCGACGTCATGAAACAAAACAGCAGCTTGCTGGTTGCTGATGTTTACGCCAATGAACCGGCGTTTAACACCGGAACCCTCGCGGGTGCAGGTTGGGAGTGGGTCAATATCGGCTTTTTAATCGGCGGCATTTTTCTCTTAACCCAGCGAGTATTTACCTGGCACGCGCCGGTCAGCATGCTCGTTGCACTGACGCTGATGGCGGCACTCTTTCACGACGGTGGCAGCTCCAGCAGTGGCGGTTCACCCCTGTTTCATTTGTTGTCCGGCGCCACCATGTTTGGTGCGTTTTTTATCGTAACTGATCCAGTCAGCTCTGCGGTCAGTAAAAAAGGACGGATCATCTACGGCGCCGCTATCGGTATGCTGGCGTTTGTCATTCGTCATTGGGGTAATTATCCCGACGCGGTGGCCTTCGCCGTGCTGTTGCTGAATTTTGCCGCGCCCTTTATCGATTACTACACCTTGCCGCGCACCTATGGCCACACCAAAGCCCGCCGCGCGACCGAGAAGGAGGAATAGATGTTAGGTGCCTCCATCAGCAAAAACAGTTTGTTGCTCGCCATCTTTGCACTAATAGCAGCCGGCGGTCTGGCTCTGACCAACGAAGGCACCAAAGCGCGTATTCAAAAAGCTGAGCGGGCCGCGCAACAAAAAGCCCTGTTTGAGATTGTGCCGCGCTCACGCCATGACAATGATCTGCTGCTGGACACAGTTCCGGTACCGGAAAACGCCTGGCACCTTTTAGGATTGAAAAAAGGCGGTGACATTCATATCGCCCGGCAAAATGGTCAGGTAGTAGCGATGATCATCCCCGCCGTTGCGCCGGATGGTTACAGCGGCGATATCCGCATGATCGTCGGTGTAAACCGGGATGGCTCTGTGGCCGGTGTGCGAATATTGGCTCACAATGAAACACCGGGGCTGGGCGATAAAGTGGACTTGAAAAAAAGCGACTGGATTTTATCCTTTAACGGTAAATCCCTGACGGCGCCCGCCCCGGCGGATTGGGCGGTCAAAAAAGACGGCGGCGAATTTGATCAATTCACTGGCGCTACCATTACGCCGCGGGCGGTGGTCAATCAGGTGCGTCGCGTACTGGAATTTGTCGCGACCGAGGATGAAATCTTATCTCTCGGCGCTAAAGCTGAAACGACCAGCAGTGAAACTGCTACCGACACACCGACATCACAGGAACAACCCCATGAGTGACTCCGTCAATTACAAAGAGATCACCCAAAAAGGACTCTGGGGCAACAACCCCGCGCTGGTGCAATTGCTGGGCTTGTGCCCGCTGCTGGCGGTCAGTGGTTCAGTGGTCAATGGCCTTGGTCTCGGTCTCGCCACACTGTTGGTACTTACTTCCTCCAACACAATAGTGTCGCTGATTCGCACCAAGGTCAGTGATGCCGTGCGCCTGCCGGCATTCGTCATGATCATTGCGTCATTAACCACCTGTATCGAATTATTGATGAAGGCGTTTACTTACGAGCTGTATCAAATCCTCGGCATCTTTATTCCCTTGATTGTTACCAACTGTGCGGTGCTCGGCCGCGCGGATGCATTCGCCAGCAAGAACCGTTTACTGCCCTCTATCGTCGATGGTTTCACCATGGGGTTGGGTTTTGCGCTGGTGCTGGTCGCGATTGGTGCGATTCGGGAATTACTGGGCAACGGCACCTTGTTTGTCGATATGCATTTACTCTTTGGTGACATTGCCCGCGATTGGACACTGAATGTGTTCGGCAGTAGCTACCCCGGTTTCTTACTCGCAGTTCTGCCACCCGGCGCCTTTATTGTGACCGGTTTTCTGATTGCGCTGAAAAATCTTATCGACGGTGAAATCAAACGGCGTGCCGAAGCGCGTAAAGCCAAACCGGTTAAAGGCAGCAAGCGCGTGCGCACAACCGGCAGCATTGCCTGATTAACCAGAACCTATCTCAATCACAAGAGGGAATCGTCATGCAGTACGAAGAAGAAATCATGCAAATTGTGAATGTCTACGTTATACCCTGGGGCATTAACATCCTGGTCGCTTTACTGATTTTTTTAATCGGTCGTATCGTAGTAGGCATTATCAGTTCTCTTATCGGCAAAGCACTTTCCCATACCAAGTGGGATACCATTCTGGTGGAGTTTGTCCAGCAACTCGTGCGTGCCATCCTACTGATTTTCGTTATTGTTGCGGTGCTTGACCAACTGGGTGTGAATACCACCTCAGTCATTGCGGTGCTAGGTGCAGCCGGTCTTGCCATCGGCTTGGCACTGCAAGGTTCACTGCAAAATTTTGCAGCCGGTTTTATGTTGCTGGTATTTCGCCCGTTTAAATCCGGTGACTTCGTGGAGGCTGCTGGCACTATGGGGCTGGTGGAAAAAATTCATATTTTCTCTACTATCATGCGCAGCCCTGATAACAAAGAAGTGATTGTACCTAACGGTGCCATTTACAGCGGTAACATCATCAATTACTCCGCACGACAAACTCGCCGTGTCGACATGGTATTCGGTATTGGCTATGGCGATGATATCAAGAAGGCACGCGACGTTATTACGGCTATCGTCAGTGCTGATGAGCGCGTTCTGACTGACCCGGAAACGGTGATTGCCGTATCTGAACTCGCCGCCCACAGCGTGAACTTTGTTGTGCGCCCCTGGGTGAGAACAGATGATTATTGGCCGGTTAAATTTGATTTAACCGAAAAGATCAAATTGGCATTTGATGAGAATGGTATCTCTATTCCCTTTCCGCAAATGGATGTGCATTGGATCAAGCCTGTTGAGGAAGCGGACTCAAAGAAGGAAGAATAGATCTGTTGCGTTTGTCGGATTACGCCGTTGGCTAATCCGACCTGCGAATCGAATACAAAAAAGCCGCGCGGTGCGCGGCTTTTTTATTTACTCGGTATCGTAACCGGAATCATCAAACGCCGGTTGCTCGGGTTCTGCACCACCCAGTGCCGGCAGCAACGCCAACAACATCTCTGGTGGTATTTCAGTATTACCGACTTTCACTACACCATTTTTCAAGGTGGCGTGCATCACGTATTGATCGCCGTCCTGGGTAATGTAGGTATCCATGTATTGGCCAACCATCATCACCAGCGGTGTTTGCGTCACAATGGATTCGGAGACATTAATCTTCAGATCACTGTTGACCAACAGCAGATAATCCAGCGGATCAACAATGCTGTTTATCGTACGGCCATCCGCCAGTGGCTGGTAATCTGCTACCCAATCCATCTTCGCGCTACCGCCCATAAAGTCGGCGCCCATTGCCAGCTTGAATTGCAATCCTTCCTGCAACGCGATGTTCATCAGCTCTGTCATGGCTTCACTGTTGTTCGCCATGGCCGTTTCCGGATCGGCTTGCATGGTTTTGGCAATCTCGGCCCATTTTCGAATCGCTGCCGGGTCCAGTTGATTAAGCGTGATGTCGTAATGGAGTGCAGTAATTTCCAGCGGACCATTCACCTTGGCAGCGGACAAGCTGACAAAAGTGTCGATCTTTTCATTCACCAGTTTTTGTGTTTGCACAACTTTAATTTGTTCGACGGAACCGCTCACCATGGCAGCGTTGCGGAAAGTAATACTATCCATCGCCATATTCATGTTGGAAATGTTGACCAGCTCCGAAATATTTTTCACATCGAAATTACCCGTCAACGGCGTCGTGGTGATGTGTGTGCCATCGGCCAGTGCAATATCCATTGCACCCACGTCAACAGAACCGGTCATATCCATGGATGTGTATGTTCCATTAACGGTGAGGTTGATACCGTCAACGCTCAATACGTCGCCTTCATCGCTGTAATTAATGGCCGGCACGGTCCAGGTTGAGGTGTAACTGTTGTTGAAATGTCCCAGGGTGACGATTTCGCCAATGCTTTCACCAAAGATGGCCGCCAGTTTCTGATCTGCCTCGGCATCACCAGTAACAATTTCCAATGTCGACACAGAGGAAAACAGTCCTACGCCCACTTTACCCAGAAACAATAAGGGCCCATGTTGTACACGAGACTTGCTGGACAAGCTAAAACCGCCAACCGGCAGCCCCATAGTCGAATAGGTCGCGGTAAATTCCACCTCGCTAAAGAATACGCCGCGCTCATAGCGAGTAAGCTCCAGCTGAACACCCTGCGCTTCAGACTGCTGCTGGCTCAAGGCAAATTGCTGGCGAATATTTTTCTCGCCCTGATAACCGGTATAAAAGGAGGCGCCGGCATACAAAGCGATAACAATTAGAATTCCTGCAAGTTTTTTCATCATCATTCCTTTCGGTGAAGTGAGCGAAAATAGGTTCAAGGATGGGTATTTACCCCTAGGGCCTGGCGCAATTTTACGCCAGCGACGGCGAGACGTTATACCGGAAAAGACCGGAGGGGAAAAGCCGTTACCTGAGCGGGAGCTGTTTTTTGTGACCCGCTGAACCACGACCGACAAAGGTTACTCGTTCGAGCCAGAAGCGGCCCCATGGCCTACACTCAGATTAGCCTTGACGGTGCCCTGCACTGCTCTTACCCTAATCAGCCTTTTGACCCAGAGTTACCTCGACCATGACTTATTGTGTTGCTATTACTGTTGACGCCGGTTTGGTGTTCTGTTCTGACTCGCGCACCAATGCTGGCGTCGACCAAGTCAGCACCTACAGCAAGATGTACCGCTTCGGCGTTGACGGGCAACGCCAGTTTGTCATCCTCTCTGCCGGAAACCTCGCCACGACCCAGGCGGTTATTTCGCGGATCAAGAAAGACATCAAGGAATTAGCCCCGATCAATCTGGGCAATGTACAGACCATGGACGACGCCGCCGACTATGTCGGTGAGATCAATCGCTCGGAACAGGAAAAGCACAACGCTGGCAACGTAGCCACCTTTGAAGCCAGCTTTATTCTCGGCGGACAGATCTTTGGCGACAAACCGCGCCTGATGCTGGTTTACCCCCAAGGCAACCACATCACCACCTCCACCGACACGCCCTACCTGCAAATCGGTGAAAGCAAATACGGCAAGCCCATCCTGGATCGCATCCTCCAGCCGCAAACCACGCTGGATACAGCAGCCCTCTGCGCCCTGGTGTCCATGGATTCCACCATGCGTTCCAACCTCACCGTCGCGCCTCCCATCGAAATCATGATGTACCAGACGGACAGTTTTGTGTTGCAGCACAACCGTTTTGATGAAGATGATGAGTATTTGCGCGAATTAAAACGTTCCTGGGATGCGCGTATTGCGGAAGCGTTTTTACAGTTGCCGGCGGTAAATTGGCCACTGCAAATGAATGATGGGTATGTTCAAAATTAAGACATGTTCCAATCTGCATGAGGCTGGCTGACGGAGTAGCTTGTGAGACACGCCGTGAATCCATCCCTGGAGGCTCAGCACCGACATCCTGTCGGTGATGGTCTCACAAGCTACTCCGCCAACCAGCCAGACCGTGCCATCTATTACATTTTTAACAAGCGTTTTTTGGACGGGCTTATGGCAAATCCTTTGGATCAAACCATAACTCTGCCCTATCCAGCGGCGTCTCCTCAGACAAGGTTGGGTTGTCGATATAAAACACCTTGCGGTTTTTCATATTGGCCTTTTCGATCACATCTTTCACTTCCGGCGCATTCATAAACGCTTCATCAAAACTGCCATCGGCGATAGCGCGGTTAAATCCGGTTTCAATATCATGGGCCAATTCCGGATTATTCTTCGAAACAAATAAATAAAACGGCATCTTGTAAGCGACCATCAAATTCTTTTCCACTGCCAGCTCAAGCTCCGGCCGTTGGGCAAGTTCGCCAAAGGGTTCATGCACGCCGCGCGGGAAGGCGTCAAAGCGTCCGCCTTCAACCATATAAAACAAACTGGGGTATTTATTGGCTTTTATAACGGTAAAGCCATTGGCTTCAAGGATGTTAGTATCGGCCCAGGTCCTACCCTGACCGAAAGTTAATTGTTTCAGATCCTCCAGTGTTTCCACCCGATCAAATTTTGCCTGATCATGTTTGTTGATAATCAGAATGCGATAACCCAGCAAACCTTTAAACAAAGGAATACGAATCGGCAAGACGGTAGCTTCCATCTTCGCATCGGATGACGTCCAGGCAAGGTCGAGGTTTCCGCCAATGCGAACTTCTTCATTCACGCGCGCCTGAGTCATGTCATTGGTGCTGATCTCGATGCGGTAGGGCTTGTCGATATAGCGCAATGCCAGGCGCAGCATATTGATGGCATAACCGGCATTGGGGTCGCTGAAGTTGTTGACACGAATAACCTTTTCGTCGGCGCTGACAGTCGTACAGATCAGCGCAATAAGGAGCAAATAACTGACTTTTCTTATCATGTGTCCTGCCTTC
>CAMPIG010000086.1 GCA_946886255.1 uncultured Cellvibrio sp.
GCGCAGAAGTGCGCAAGGAAATTCTGGACGAAGTAGAGTTCTGGTTAAAGCGCGGTGTCGACGGTTTGCGCCTGGATGCCATTAATTTTTGTTTTCATGATCAGCAACTGCGCAACAACCCGCATAAACCAGTACAAGAACGTAAAGGCCGGGGCTTTAAGGAAGACAATCCTTATGCGTTCCAATATCACATTTACGACAATACTCGCCCGGAAAATATTGCCTTTCTGCAATCCTTGCGCGGTTTGATGGATCGGTATCCCGGCTCAGTCACGCTCGGCGAAATTTCGGCGGAAGACTCGCTGAAAACCATGGCGGAATACACCACGGGACAATCCCGTTTACACATGGCCTACAGTTTTGAATTGTTGGTCGATAAATTGTCGGCATCTTATATTCGCCAAACGGTGGAAACGCTGGAGGCTGGTTTAAAAGAAGGCTGGCCTTGCTGGTCGATCGGCAATCATGATGTTGTGCGGGTAATGTCACGTTGGGGCGGAGAAAATCCTGACGATAAGCTGGCGCGGATGCTTAACGCGATGTTGTTATCGCTGCGCGGTAGTGTGTGTAGCTATCAAGGTGAAGAATTGGGTTTGACGGAAGCGGATATCCAGCAAGACCAATTGCAAGACCCTTACGGCATTGCATTCTGGCCGATGTTCAAAGGCCGTGATGGTTGCCGTACGCCAATGCCATGGGAAGCGAACAGTGGGCATTGCGGCTTTTCCACGGCGACCACCTGGTTGCCAATTCCCGATGAGCATCGTGATCGTGCGATAGAGTTTCAGGAAAAGGCTCCTGACTCCGTGCTCAATCACTATCGACAATTCATACAATGGCGCAAACAGCAACCGGCTTTGCGGCTGGGCAGCATTCGTTTTATTAATGCACCGGACGATGTGCTGATGTTCGTGCGTGAATACGAGGGTGAGCGCGTGTTGGCGGTATTTAATCTATCTCCAATATCGAAGACGGTGACATTAGCTAACATTAATGTGAAATCGTTGCTTGATGGGAACGGCTTTAATGCCGGTGCAGTGACAGAAGGCTCTCTGGTTATTGAAGGCTTTGGTGCATTCTTTGCGAAAGTCAGTATGGCGGCGGATGATAAATCAACAGAAAAATTATTGACGGCTCAGCTGCAGTAACATTTAAAGCAATTACATTTCTTTCCCGTGCAGTGTCGGATTACGCCTTGGGCTAATCCGACCTACGCTATTCTCGTGCTCTCTATATCCTTTCTCTTTTTTTACTTCGATCCACTTTTTAGTTTCTTTTTTAATGCATACGTATGCGTTTTGCTGAATACGTATGCATTCTATTGTGGGGGAGTTGGCGCGGATTTACTATCTTTACAAACAATTACCAGAAGTTCCGATAGCTCTTCTTTCCTACAGTACGCGTGCTTTACCCGCGAATGGTATCGACAAGATATATAAGATTTAACGAAAACCATTGTACGTTTTTCCATGGACAAGATTGTGAGCAATTTAAAACTATAAACAAATCTCTGAGGTGAGTGAGAAACACTGTCTCGCTGTAGCGCCACTTTCTTAGCCAATTTCCAACACTGTAAGCACGATTCATCTACACCGTTTTAAAACAATAACGATTAGTGGGGTAAACAAACCATGTTTAATTTGCACAATAAATTGGGGCTCATCGCGCTGGTCTGCTCATTAGCAGGCCTGGCGGGATGCGGGGGCGGTAGTGGCACGGATAGTGATAAAACACCGCTACTGGTCTGCGACGACTTTGAAGTAATTCTGGATAATGGGCAATGCGGTGAGGCGCCACCACCACCGCCATGTCCAGAAGGCCAAATACGCGTGGGCAATGGTGCCTGTTTCGTGCCGGATTTCCCACCGCCGACTTATGAACCAGCTGAAGATGAAGTTGTTATTTATTTTAATAAAAAAGACAAGAAATTTGCCGGATACACACTGCACTTATGGCAAGACTGCGGTAACGGCTGGGCCGATGGTGTACCAACAACCTGGCCGAATGGTCCCGGTGTAGCCTCTACGGACGATAACCATGATCCTATTTATGGTGCATACTTTATTGTTAAAACCAATCTCACCGGTAGCTGCGGTAATTTCATTATCAAATCCGGCACGGGTGGTGGAGATGCACAGACCAATGACTTGCGCATTGATATGCTGCGTAATGGTGGCCCTTATGATCGCATGTACTTTGTTATCGCCAATGAAACCAGTTTGCGTAATAGCCGCACCAGTACGTCGCCAATTTGTATCAACGATATTTGTGAAGAATATGCTCCGCCTGCCTTGGCTATTTCGGATGTTGCTGCGCATTGGATAGATCCGAGCACCATTTTGTGGGAGCGCGATATTACTGAGGTGCGACTATATGCTTCGGCCGATGCCAGTATCACTGCCAACGAAGATGGTAGCGTCGCTAATGGTACGTTGATTGCTGAGCTGTCTCCCAAAGACCTTACTGACGAACAGGTCGCTCTGGTGCCACACTTGAGTAGCTATAATGCATTTGCTGTTGATTTGGCTACGGACAATATTAAGAGCCTGTTAAAGCAACAACTGCTTATTGTTGGGGTTGACGGGGATGGTCAGCGACACGGTACTTATCTACAAAAGCCGCTACTGCTCGACGCGCTCTATACCGCCGGGGAAAATGACGCAGATGAAGCGACGCTGGGCGTTACTTACGAAGGTAGCAATATTGGTGTATCAGTATGGGCACCTACTGCACAAAATGTTGAGCTCCGGATATTTAGCGGAAATCCATTAGCGCTGGAAAGTACTCAGCCAATGACTCTTGAGGCAACGACAGGTATCTGGCGTTATCAAGGTGGTACAGATCTGGATCGCAAATTTTATCGCTTCCGCGTGACGGGCTACAACGCGAGTACGAATAATATCGAAGTGCTTGAAGTTACCGACCCGAATGCAATCAGCTTATCGGCCAACGGTTTGCATTCACAATTTGTTAACTTTAACGATGAAGATCTGAAGCCGGCGGGTTGGGATTCTCACACTGTCCCGGTAGTTGATTCACCTGAATCCATGACGATTTATGAAATGCATGTGCGTGATTTCAGCATTCGTGATCAAAGTACCCCGGCAGAGCATCGCGGTAAATACCTTGCCTTTACCCATACTGACACCGCGCCAGCACAGCATTTGCAAGCGCTGGCTGATGCGGGGTTGACCCATGTCCATTTGTTGCCGGTATACGATAACTCTTCAATTAATGAAGACGAAAGTGAACAAATTAATCTCGACAGTTATGTTTTTGAATTGTGTCAAACGGTCCGGCCGCGCAATTCCGCTATTGTTTGCAATGGCGAAGAACCTAATACTGCGACGTTATTGAGTGTATTTGAAAGTTATCGTGGAAATGAGGATTCAGCGCGTTCGCTTGCGAACTCCATGAGCGGTTACGATGGCTTTAACTGGGGTTACGATCCACAGCATTTCAATGCGCCCGATGGTAGCTATGCCACCGATCCCCACGGCGCTGCACGCATTACCGAAATGCGCGCAATGAATATGGCGTTGCACAACATGGGGCTGCGCGTAGTACTGGATGTGGTATACCCGCATACAGCGGCCGCTGGAATCGCAACAGCCAACTCCACGTTCGATAAAATTGTTCCCGGATATTACTACCGTACCAATGTTGTCACAGGTGATCCGGAAACCGGTACAGGTGCCGGTCCTGATACGGCAACAGAGCATCGTATGATGGCCAAATTTGTTGCGGATTCCGTTGTGCAATGGGCTGAACAGTACAAAGTTGATGGTTTCCGTTTTGACCAATCCGGTTACATGCCACGCGATGCATTACTGGAAGCCTATGCGGCAGTACAAGCTGTTGACCCAGATAATTATTTCTATGCAGAAGCGTGGACACCTGCTGGTGGTACCTCCGGCGATCGTATAGCCGCACGCGCAACGCAAGAAGCGCTGGCCGGAACTGGCGTAGGAACATTCAATGATCGTATGCGTAATCCGTTACGTGAATTGGCGTTAATTAATGGCGGTAACCAGGACGCACTACGTGCAGGTTTGGTTGGTAATTTGCGCGACTTTTTATTGGTTGCGCGCTCAGGAAATACCATCGCCGCCAGTTCTGTAGGCGCGTACAATCTTGATCCTCAGGAAGCCATTAACTACGTTGAGAAGCACGATGATGAAACCCTGTGGGACTGGATGCATCATCCCGATGCTTTGCCGGCAGATGCTACTTTGGAGAATCGTGTCCGCATCCATAACCTGACGTTATCCATGCCGATCTTGAGCCAGGGTGTGCCTTTCATTCACATGGGCAGTGATATTTTGCGCTCAAAGTCCATGTCCCGAAACAGCTACAACGCTGGCGACTGGTTCAACTACGTCGACTTCACCAAACAAACCAATAACTGGGCTGTCGGTTTACCGATTGAGCCGCGCGATACCGTCACTGATGAACACATTCGTGCGGTATTTAATGATGGTGAATCTACCCCCGAGGCAACACATATCCAGTTGGCTTCGGATGTGTTTAATGAATTTCTGACCATCGCCTCCAGCAGCCCGCTATTTAGCTTGACCAATGCGCAAGACGTCATGGATCGTGTTGGCTTCCACGACGGCGGCATATCGCAAATCGATGGCTTGATTGTCATGAGCATTGACGATGGTGTCGGCACCGTTACGGGAACGGATAGCACCGCGCGCGCTGATCTCGATCCGCTGTTTGATGCGATAGTCGTCGTGTTTAACGGCACAGCAGAAACTATCTCTCACGATGTCATTACTTCAACCGGATTTGAATTACATCCGATTCAAATGATGTCAACGGATGCCGTTGTGACGTCTGCCAGTTTCGCTGAGGGTGAAGAGGGCGGTACGTTTACTGTTCCTGCTTATACCACAGCCATTTTTATTAAAGCACAAGCCGGTGCACAAGGTGCAGGTTTATCTGCAACGGCGACGTCGGGTTATGAGCCACCGGTGCCCTATGGTGATACGCCCATTTATTTGCGTGGTGACATGACAGGTTGGGCGGCTGATGCGAATAGCCAAATGATATATGAAGGTCAAGGCATTTATAGCATCACAACTGATCTTCCGGCGACACCACAACTATTCAAGATCGCATCGGAAGATTGGAGCACGGTGGATTTGGGCGGTACAGCTGATGACATCGTGGTTGAGTTGGATAGCCCTCTCACGCTTGCATCTGTAGGTGCGAATCTGACCGTTGCTGCTGAAACTGCGGGTAGCTATCGCTTTGAACTCGATGCAACAAACCCTGCTGCACCCGTACTGCGATTAAAAGACGCCCTGGATATTTTTAACGGTATTCCCGTGTTCGTTCGCGGTGGTATGACGGGATGGGGAGCTGAAGCCGGTAATCAATTAACCTATCAAGGTGCAGGCATTTATACCCTCGAATTAACGATAGACCCCGGCCCCTATGAGTTTAAAGTTGCGTCGGAGGACTGGAGTACGGTCGATCTCACTGCGCAGGAGGGTGAAACCACCGTAGCACTGGGTGTGCCCAGAGCCTTGGTTAATCGCCCTCAGGTAAATATGTCACTCACTATCGAGACCGCAGGAAATTATCTTTTCACCGTAGATTCCACCGACCCTGATCAGCCCATGCTGACGGTAGAGGGGAATTAATTCGTCGGCGAAAACCCGCTCGGCAACGAGCGGGTAATAAAAAGTGATTTCAACGATAACAAGACGCTTTGAGATAAAAATATGAAAACTTTTAATCCAAAACCACTGGGTGCCATCATCGCCGCACTGACTTTTGGGGCAGCGGTAGCGACAGTGAATGCACAACAAGATGATGCTCCAGCCAATGTACAAATAGAGGAGCTCGTAGTAACCGGCTTTGCCAGATCATTGGCTAATTCCATCGACGCAAAGCGCAACGCTGACACTGTAATTCAATCAATCTCTGCAGCGGATATCGGCGGCCTTCCCGATGTATCCATCGCGGATGCGTTAGGACGTGTGCCCGGTATCACGGTAACGCGTTCTGGCGGTCAGGCTGGAACAATCCAGGTGCGCGGGATGGGTGAAGGCTTTGTCTTTTCCACATTAAATGGTCGTGAGCAAGTTTCACCAAACGGCACCCGTGCAATGGAGTTCAGCCAGTTTCCATCCGAGCTGATCAATTCTGTGGCAGTGTATATGTCACCCAAGGCGTCGCTGATCGAAGGCGGCGTTGCTGGTACCGTGGAGCTGAAAACAGCTAACCCCCTGGATATGACCGATGATCAAAAATTCCAGGTTAGTGTGCGCGGTAGCTACAATGATCAAGCTGGTGAGATATACGATGCTGAAGAAATCGGAAAGCGCTTTTCCCTCTCGTATCAGAAGAAATTACTGGATGATACGCTTGGCATTAGCCTTGGTTACGCCAAATTAATTCAGCCTCGTGCAGCAGCACAGTTTGAGCATTACAATTATGCGGACGCACAGGTAAACGGTGTGGATGCACGATTGAGCGATGGCTTTCAAATGATGCAGGATGGCGGCGAAGAAACCCGCGATGGTTATATGGCGGCGATCCAGTTTGAGCCAAGTGAAAATTTATCAGTTCAATCTGACGTGTTTTATTCGGAGTTTGAATCGAATTCCTTCGGGCGCGGTTTTCGTATTCAACCTTTGTCGGGTGCCACTATTTCCAACCCTATTTTCTGGGGTGAAAATAACAATGTCGTAGGCGGAGAGTTTGCGCTTCCTCAGGGTAGTGGTACATCGTTGAATATCCAGGTAGCTAACGACGATACATCGCAAACCTATGACATTCTTTCAGGTGGACTAAATATCGAGTGGCGCCAGGATGCCTGGACATTTTCGACCGATATTTCTCACTCGGAAGCATCCGGTTATCAGGCTACAGGCCTGACGCGTTCACACCTCTACAAACCTACGGATGATCTTGCGGCTAACCCCAGTGGTTGGGAGCGCGAAGATGATCAACAAGTTCGCTATCTGCTAGACGGTATCAATATTCCTAACGTTGCAATGAGTGCCGATTACACCGATATCGGCACTTTACGCATGACCAGCTATGAACTCTATCCACGTATTAATGAAGACCAGATTGACGCGATCCGGTTTGATGTAGCTTACGATATGGATTTGCTGTTTATCAGGTCGGTGGAGGGTGGGGTTCGCTACGCCGAACGTAATCACCAGGAACGCCGGCAGGTATTTGTTTACGGCGATGGTGCAGCGGGAATGATTACCACGGATTACTCCCTGCCGATTACTGCGGATACATCAAGCATAGTGAATTGGGAAGGCGATTTTTCTCATTTTCCTTCATTTCTCGCAATTGATGGAAAGGCCATCATGCAACAGGCATTAGCCGATGGTCTGGTGTTAATGAGTCCGTGGAATTTCAGTGGCAATGTGGATGACCCCATCGGCACCTTCAATCCGGATGCTTATAATAATTTTGATAATCTTCGTTCCCGTTCCATTGAGCCTGCTGCGCGTTGGTCAGAAGGTCGTGCCTGGTCTATGCGCGAGCGTGCGGATATTGACGAGAATGTGCTCTCTTATTACCTGCAGGCGAATATCGAAACCACGCTGTTCGGTTTGGATGTCACGGGGAATATTGGCGTGCGTCGGGTTGAAACGGACCAGTCAAATATTTCTTTGGTGAACGTTGGTGGAGATGAATCCAAAGGTGCCGTTACTATTTGCGATGAGGTGGGCGATTGTCGCAGTGACCTGGCATATCAACGTGTGGGGGTTAAGTATGGCAATACCTTGCCCTCGTTGAATTTAAACTTTCAGTTAACCGATTCCGATCAATTGCGTTTTGCAGTCGCACGCGTGCTGTCACGTCCGCCTATTAATAAATTAGCAACGTTTTCGGAGGGCAGTGTTGATACCACCAATCCCGAAGGTCCAACATACAACTATGGCAGTGCAACTTCACCGTTTTTGACACCGTTTATTGCGGATCAAGTTGATCTGTCATATGAGCACTACATGGATGAAACCAATGGTGCATTTGTTGTGGCTTTATATCATCGGGAAATAAAATCGTTTATCCAGGATACTTCCATCGAGGATTTCGATTTCGCGGCAAATGGTTTTGATATTCCCGAAACGGCGATTGTTGTTCGCGGTGGTTTAGAGGTTGAAGAACCCGTCAGAAATGGCACTTATACCTTCGCAGTCAATAACGAAGAGGGTGGTTACATTCGGGGTTTGGAAGTAGCCTATACACAAACCTTTACATTCCTGCCGGAGTTGTGGTCGGGGCTTGGTGTGAGCGGGAGTGTTTCATTGACAGACAGTGAAATCAGCGTGATCAATTCATTGAGTCCATCTAGTGAAACATTACCTTTTCCAGGATTGGTAGAAAAATCCGGCAACCTTACCTTGTTCTATAGCTATGAAAATTTCGAAACACGATTGTCCGCAACCTATCAAGATACATTTGTTGGTGAAGCGCGTAACGTGGAGATTGATCGTGTAATCTATGCGCCAGAGTTGGTTATGGATTATCAGGCATCCTATAAATTCGACAGTGGTATTGATTTGGTTTTCTCAGTGAGTAACCTCACGAATGAGCCAAACAGAAGCTATATGTTAGATGAAGAACTGACGCGTAAATTGCAATGGTTTGGCCGCACTTTTTATGTGGGAGCCAATTACTCCTTTTAGTCCCCTCCGCCCCTCGGTACTCGAGGGGCATTTACCCTCTCCGTCGTTATAGATAGCCTTTCAATCTGTCAAATCAGAATTTTAATCCTTTATCGTCTGGCGAAATGATGGTGTACACCTATGCTTTACACATCGGTTATCCCAATGCATACGTATGCGAACCGTTGAATACGTATGCACGCTATTGTGGGCATTAGCGCCACGACTTACTATCCTCCAGAGGACAGAACAACTCTGTTTATGCAGCTGGCACAGGTTATACAACAGGCATAACAACTGCCGCCAACATGTGCCCATAAAAAATAATAGTAATACCTCCACGGAGAGTCATCATGAAAAAGCGCACTTTCAATCACGCATTGGCATTAATGTCTACCATGGCATTGGTGTCCGGCTCTGTTAATGTCTATGCCCAGGCTGACGATGCCGCACCCATTGAAGAAGTGGTTGTGACCGGCTTCCGGGCCAGTTTGCAAAATTCTATTTCGGCCAAACAAAATGCCACATCCATTGTTGATGCGGTTTACGCAGAAGACATTGGTAAATTACCCGATACCAGTATTGCTGAGTCGCTAGCACGTTTACCCGGTTTGGGTGGTGAGCGTCGCGACGGCCGCACCAGTGGCATTTCCGTTCGTGGTTTTAATGAAAACTACGTAGCGACGACGATGAATGGTCGTGAGATTTTAGGTATTGGTGACAACCGCGGCGTTGAATACGATTTATACCCCTCCGAAATTATTTCGGGTGCCATGGTGTACAAAACACCTGATGCCAGTTTGGTTAACCAAGGGTTAGGCGGTACTGTTGATTTACAGACGCTTCGCCCGTTGGAGAAAGACCGCATTATCGGCATCACCGGCAGTTATGAAATGAATGAGTTGGAATCATCCAACCCGGATTATGATGATACGGGCCATCGCTTGGCGTTTACCTATTCGGATAAATTTGCTGACGATACCATCGGTGTAGCGCTTTCAATTGCGACCATGGAATCGCCCAGCCAGGAACAACAATTTCGTGCGTGGGGCTACGCAGATCTGGACAATGAGGGGCCCGGTGAAACGGTTGCGCTGGGCGGTCATGATTCCTACGTTCGTTCATCCATGATGGAGCGTGATACGTTTTCTGGCGTTGTGCAATTCGCGCCGAATGACCAGTGGACATTTACCCTGGACGCGCTGTACATCGATTTTACCGACTCCAAAGTATTTCGCGGTATGGAAGAGGGGACGGTATGGGGTGGTGGTGTAACAAACGTTCACTCAACGATTGAGGATGACCTGGTTACCAGTGGTGAGTGGAATGGTTTTCACAGCGTTATTCGCAATGATGGTGAAGTCAAAGACGGTGAGCTGACGACGTTTGGATTCAATGTTGAATATCAACTTTCTGATAGTTGGAAACTGACATTGGATGTGGCGACCGGCGAGTCATCAAAAGATTTGCTTAATGTTGAAAGCTACTCCGGTGTTGGGCGTGCAGGTACAGCTTCCCAGGGTGATCCTGCAGCGCGCTCTTATGTACTGTCCGCCAATGGTGTGCAATACGGACCTCATTCCACTATCTCTATGCCCGATTACTCCAACCCGGCAAATATTCGTTTAGCGGGACCTCAGGCCTGGGGTGGCGCCATTGCGCAGGTGGTTGGTCAAAACAACGCACAAGACGGCTTTGTTAATAATCCGTTGTTTGAGGAAGATCTGGATACTTTGCGTTTGCAGGCAGAAGGCGAAGTTGATTTCTCTATCATTAACAGCGTTGAGTTTGGTATTAATTACTCTGACCGCAGTAAATCGAAAGTTAATTATGGTTCATTCCTGATCGCACCGGGATATTTTGCCGCTGATGGCGTTACGGTTGCGGGTGGCGATATTGCGGTGCCTGCGGATTATATTGTGGGTGCGGCTGATCTCAGCTTTTTAGGCTTGGGAAGTGTTCTGGCGTACGACGGTATCGGATTGTACAACGACGGTATTTATCGCGAAGTAGTCGCTGATCAATACGAGCCTTCACGTTTAGGTGATACCTACGAGGTCACCGAAAAAGTTACCACGGGTTATGCCATGGCGAATTTTGAGTCGGGCATTATCTCCGGTAACCTGGGTGTACAAGTCGTTCATACCGACCAAACTGCAACCGGCTATGACGCTTATACCGGTGAGGAAGGAACTGTTGTTGCAACACCGGTTTCAGATGGCGACAAATACACCAAAGTTCTCCCCAGCCTGAATATGAACTTTCAGGTTACCGACGACCAGGTTGTGCGTTTTGCCGCATCGAAAACTGCATCGCGAGCGCGTATGGATTCGATGAAACCGGGCGACACAATTAACTTCAGTTTTGACGCGGCGCGCCGTGGCAGTTCAGATCCTGACTTCAGTGCATGGGATGCTTCGTCGGGTGATGCAGCGTTGAAACCGATCGAAGCGGTTCAGGTTGATCTTGCTTATGAATATTATTATGCAGAAGACGGTCTTGCGTCGGTTGCTGTATTCCACAAAGACATCCAGAACTGGCATGTTAACAATCGGACATTGACGGATTTTTCTGATTACATCATCGCTGGTTACCACGATGCGGATATTCCTGAGCTGGTATCAACTATGGGGTATACCACAGCGATTGCTGAAGCGGGCGATGGTTATGTGACGGGTGCGGAGTTCCAGTTGAGCTTACCCTTCCATTTGTTCAGTGATGCATTGGATGGGTTAGGTTTGACCACCAGCTATACATTGCTCGATGGTGAAATCGAGGTGGATGGTGCCAAACAAGAGATTCCCGGTCTATCTGATGAGATGTACCAATTGACCGTTTATTATGAGAAAAATGGTTTCGAGTTCCGTGTGAGTGGGCGCAAGCGGGATGAATTCCTGACGGAAGAACGCGGTGTCAGTCTTTCGTTGGTGCCAATCACGGATCGCGGTGCTGAATTGTGGGATGCTCAAGTTGGTTACAATTTTAGCGAAAGTGGTATTCGCGGATTGGAAGGGCTGACAATTACCCTGCAAGCGCAAAACTTCACCGACGAAGATACGGTGACTGCCGATGCAGACGATCCACGTCAAGTCAGCAAGTACCAACACTTCGGTGCAAACTACTTGTTAGGCTTCAACTACAAATTCTGATAGCGCTTATTGCAAGTCGGTAAAAATTGGCCCTGTCAGTGACAGCTGACGGGGCTTTTTTTCAGGTTGGCCATGATGAAAAATTTTATAAAAAAAGTTGTCATTGTCGGCGGCGGCACGGCGGGTTGGATAGCGGCGGCGTTGCTGGGCAAGTTAATGGGTAACGCATTAACCATTGAGCTGGTTGAGTCCGATGCAATTGGCTCAATTGGTGTCGGTGAAGCCACCATTCCACCGATTCGTCATTTGAACGAAGCGCTGGGCATTGACGAAGCGGATTTTATGCGCGAAACCGGCGCGACGATCAAGCTTGCTATAAAATTTGAAAGATGGCACAGACCGGGGCAGGATTATTTCCATGCATTTGGCGCCATGGGGCAGGATTTTGCTTTTTGTCCGTTTCATCATTTTTGGCTGCGGGCGCAACAGGCCAATATCCATTCGGAGCTTTGGGATTACAACCTGAATTACCAATGTATTCAGGCCAATAAATTTGCTCCGGTTTCCACCAAAGATCCAAACCTTGAAGTGCCTTATGCCTATCATTTTGACGCAAGCCGCTACGCGCTTTATTTGCGGCGCTATGCAGAACAGCGCGGTGTAAAACGTGTCGAGGGAATGGTTGAGCAAGTACAGCGCAATACAACATCGGGAGATATTGCGCAGCTGATCTTGAAAGATGGAACAGTTATCGCCGGTGATTTATTTCTTGATTGCTCCGGATTGCGCGGTTTGTTAATTCACGAAACGCTTGGTACGGCGTTTGAAGACTGGAGCCATTGGTTGCCCTGTGACCGTGCTGTGACTGTGCCATCGGAGCCTCTGACAGCAGCTTTGGCTTATACGCGCTCTATTGCGCACCCCATGGGTTGGCAATGGCGGATTCCCTTGCAACATCGCAATGGGAATGGCCTGGTTTACAGCAGCCGCTATTGCTCAGACGACGAAGCCACTCATCAACTTTTAACGCAGCTTGATTCCACCGCCACCGACGAGCCTCGTTTGATTCGATTTACCACAGGGCGGCGTGTTGAAAACTGGCGTCACAACGTGGTGGCCATCGGTTTATCCAGCGGTTTTCTTGAGCCGTTGGAATCCACCAGTATTCATCTCATCCAGTCCGCTATCGTGCGGTTACTTAAGCTGTTTCCGCGTCAGCGGATTGAACCGGCCGCCGTTGCAGAATACAACCGTCAGTCCGCACTTGAGCTTGAGCAGATAAGGGATTT
>CAMPIG010000087.1 GCA_946886255.1 uncultured Cellvibrio sp.
CCATATGTGTGCTTTGCTGGATATTCCGATGATCGGGCAGTTGCTGATTGATGCTGATAGAAATTCACCCAAAGGCCGGCAGTCAATCCGCGCGCATTGATTGGCATAAAAATCATCATTAGCTATAGTCTATGACAGGTAAGCGTGGCACAGGGCCGCGACAAGAGGACAATGAGATGGCAACTAATACCGTAACCAATAAAAGCACCGACGATCCGGTGTTGCAATGGGTCACCTTTCGGCTCGATGGTGAAACCTACGGCATCAATGTGATGCAAGTGCAGGAAGTCCTGCGGTACTCCGAGATAGCACCGGTACCCGGCGCGCCCTCATATGTACTGGGCATTATCAACTTACGGGGTAACGTCGTGACCGTTATCGACACTCGTCATCGCTTTAATTTGCAAGGTGGTGAGATTACCGACAACACCCGAATCGTTATCATCGAAACGGATAAACACGTTATCGGCATTTTGGTGGATAGCGTGGCTGAAGTGGTTTACCTGCGCCAATCAGAGATTGAGATGGCACCCAACGTAGGTAATGAAGAAAGCGCCAAATTTATTCAGGGTGTATGTCATAAGAATAATGAACTCCTGATCCTGATTGACCTGAACAAGCTGCTCAGTGGCGAAGAATGGTCTGAACTGGAAGATCTGTAGTCAAGATGCATAGGCTTTCGGAGGCGGCTGCCGGATGGTGATATCAATAGTGGAAGGAGGATTAATCCTGAGTCTGGCCTTAAGCCTTATCGCGCTTGTGTTGACCTTCTACAACCTTACCCGTTTACGCAAGCAGGCCGAAGCAGCGGAAAAACTCTATCAACGTATGCTGCGCGATATCTCCATCGCCAACACCGGCTCGGTCGGCATGGGTCAGCGTTTGCTGGTCATGGAAAAGCGCCTGCAAAGTGAAGCACAGCAGCCATCTCAAGCGGATTACGCTAAAGATGAGGAATTCCAACCCTACACAGACGCCGCACAACTCTTCAAGATGGGATTGAGCAGCGAAGAGGTTGCCCGCCGCTGCGGCCTTTCCCGTGCCGAAGCCTCCCTTATGGAGATGATGCAAAAAGCCTCCCGCTAATCCCGGCTCCCTCATTCCCGCACCAAGGCAGGTCAGATTACGCTTCGCTAATCCGACCTACGGTTGGGCTCATGTAGGTCGGGTTAGCGAAGCGTAACCCGACAAAGCGTTCCCGAAACCCACCAAACCATCCGTCCCGCAACCCCCGCCAAGCCCGCGAGAAGCGGCCTTAAGCGCTTGATCTGCAAGGGTGGATCTGCTAGCCTGCGCCGCTTGCTGGAACATGTGTAAATCGTCAAACATTCACCCATTACTGGCAGTGACATTGAGCGGCTGGCGCCAGCTCTCAGGTCCTCAATGTCTATCATCAACTGGCCCGTACATCTGGCAGTACGGTAATCGCAGGGTTTGGCCGTTTATAGCCATATAAATAGCGGACTCTGGGTCATTTAATAGGTACATCCATGAGCATGAGCGAAAGTTTTGCTGAGTTATTTGAAGAGAGTTTAAAGACCGTCGATATGGTGCCGGGCACCATCGTAACCGGTGTAGTGATTGACATCGACAAGGACTGGGTGACTGTTCACGCCGGCCTCAAATCAGAAGGCGTTATCCCCGCCGAGCAGTTCCGCAACGAATTAGGCGAGCTTAACCTGCAAATCGGTGACGAAGTTCAGGTTGCTCTGGAAAGTGTAGAAGACGGTTTCGGTGAAACCCGTCTGTCCCGCGAAAAAGCCAAGCGCGCTGAAGCCTGGAAAATCCTCGAAGCCGCGCACACTGCTGACGAAGTTATCAAAGGTGTTATCAATGGCAAGGTCAAAGGTGGTTTCACCGTTGACGTAGCTAGCATCCGTGCCTTCCTTCCGGGTTCCTTGGTAGATGTTCGCCCAGTGCGCGAAACAACTCACCTCGAAGGTAAAGAACTGGAATTCAAAGTTATCAAGCTGGACCAAAAGCGTAACAACGTTGTTGTTTCTCGCCGTGCTGTTCTGGAACAAGCTAACTCTGCCGAGCGTGATGAGTTGCTATCCACCCTGCAAGAAGGTCAAGCAGTTAAAGGTATCGTTAAAAACCTCACCGACTACGGTGCATTCGTGGATCTGGGCGGTGTAGATGGTCTGTTACACATCACTGACATGGCGTGGAAGCGTATCAAGCATCCAGGCGAGATCGTGAATGTTGGTGACGAGATCGACGTTAAAGTATTGAAGTTTGACCGTGAGCGTAACCGTGTATCTCTGGGCCTGAAGCAATTGGGCGAAGATCCATGGATTCAAATCACCAAGCGTTACCCGGAAGGCGCACGCGTTAAAGCCAAGGTCACCAATCTGACCGACTACGGCTGCTTCGCTGAGCTGGAAGAAGGCGTTGAAGGTTTGATCCACGTTTCAGAAATGGATTGGACCAACAAGAACATCCACCCATCCAAAGTTGTTCAACTGGGTGATGAAATCGAAGTTATGGTGCTGGATATCGACGAAGAGCGTCGTCGTATCTCTCTGGGCCTGAAACAATGTCAGGAAAACCCATGGGATGCATTTGCCCGTACTTGCGCCAAAGGCGACAAGATCACCGGCAAGATCAAGTCCATCACTGACTTCGGTATCTTCATCGGTCTGGACGGCGGCATCGACGGTCTGGTTCACCTGTCTGATATCTCCTGGCACGAAGCTGGCGAAGAAGCCGTACGCAAGTACAAGAAAGGCGATGAGCTGGAAACTGTTGTATTGGCTATCGATCCAGAGCGTGAGCGTATCTCCCTGGGTATCAAACAACTGGAAGCTGATCCGTTCTCTGAGTACGTAACCGAGAATGACAAAGGCGCTATCGTTAAAGGTATCGTTAAGGAAGTTGAAGCCAAGGCCGCTGTTATTACCCTGGCGCCGGACGTTGAAGCTGTGTTGAAGGCCTCAGAGCTGAGCCGCGAGAAAGTAGAAGACGCGCGCAATGCCCTGAAAGTCGGCGACGAAGTTGAAGCCAAGATTATTGCGGTAGATCGCAAAAATCGCAGCATCAGCCTGTCGGTCAAATCAAAAGACGTTGATGATGAAAAATCAGCGATCAAAGAGCACAGCAACAAGCAATCTGAACAAGCTTCACCGACCACATTGGGTGACTTGATCAAGGCGCAAATGCAAAGCAAAGAGTAATCTTTGATGACACAATGGCTGCCAAACGGCAGCCATTGTTGTTGTGTCCCCCGCTTATGTAGCACCCTATTATCAAAAAGCCTTTAATTCTTATAGAGTTAGCGAGATTTTTACGCTATAAAGTAAGTGATGACCGCGCAGTAAGTTTTGCCTGATTTTATCTTCCATAGAGCACAGGCCATGACCAAATCTGAACTTATAGAATATATCACTGAAAAACAGAACCAACTGCCCATGCGCGATGTTGAGCTGGCAGTCAAATTGTTACTGGAATACATGTCGGACATCCTGGCATCTGGCGAACGAATTGAAATTCGGGGTTTTGGCAGCTTCTCGCTCCATTACCGCGCGCCGCGCATGGGGCGTAACCCCAAAACGGGCGAATCCGTGATGCTTGAAGGTAAATATGTTCCGCACTTCAAGCCAGGAAAAGAAATGCGTGATCGTGTTAATGAAAGTATTCAACACTAGGTTTGAATCAGGTTTTCAAAAAACGGCATGCTCCAGGAGTATGCCGTTTTTTTTATTTATGACCGTTTGTTATTAACATCTCTGGCTCTAACTGTTGTGAATTCCACGGAGTAAAATGATGACGCAAGGGCTTGGTTTATCGCTCATATTGCTTCTCGCCGTGGCAGCAGGTTTTTTGCTGGGCTGGCGGTTTAATCAAAAGCGCAGCAACGCCTTTAAACAAACCTTTGCCCATAGTTATTACCGCGGCATGAGTTATTTGCTCAATGAGCAGATGGACAACTCCGTTGATAAATTTATTGATTCGCTTGAGGTCACCGGAGAAACACTGGAGATCCATCTGGCGCTTGGCAACATGATGCGCAGAAAAGGTGAAGCAGCCAAGGCAATCAAGATTCATCAGAATGTGTTAGAGCGCCGTGGGCTTACCAGTAAGCAGCATCACGAAGCACAACTGGAGCTTGCCCGTGATTATGTCAGCGCGGGGCTGCTTGATAGGGCAGAGAGCTTATTCCAGGAATTAATTGAACTGGATTCGTTTTACAAACCGCAAGCACTGGAACAATTAGTCGAGATTTATCAGGACGAAAAAGAATGGGATAAGGCTATTCAATCGGCCAATATGCTATCTCGTTTAAAAGGCGATAAAGAGCCACGGGAATTAATAGTGGCTAAAGCACATTTTTGTTGTGAATTGGCGCTTCAGGATATCGAAAGAAACGATTTTGAATCGGCAACACAGCATCTGCAACAAGCGGTGGCTTTCGATAAAAACTCAGTGCGTGCGAGTTTGATTAACTCCGAATTAGCCTATCGCAATAGCGACTATGAAACTGCCCTGGCGTTATTAAAAAAGATTCCCCAGCAAGACCCGGAACGCATTAATATTACACTTTCGTTATTGTGTGATGTGTACGAAAAGCTGGGTGATAGTGACGGACTGCAAGAAACCTTAAAAGAGTGGTTGGAACGTTACCCAACCAACCAACTCGTTATACGGCTTGCCGATAAGATACGCGCGACCCGAGATGACTATGCGGCAGCGGATTTTATTGCGGAGCAATTGAAAAGAAAGCCTTCAATCAAGGCGCTGAACCGTTTGGTGGAATTGCACTTGCTGCATTCCGAAGGTAAAGCGAAAGAAAACTTACAGCTATTGAAACAGTTGGTTGATAAGGTCATTGCTGAAAAACCGGCCTACCACTGTATCAAATGCGGTTTTTCTGGAGCGCACCTGCATTGGCTTTGCCCTGGTTGTAAAACCTGGGGCAGCGTCAAAATCATCAAGGGCGTCGCTGGTGAATAACAGACGAGTCAGGATTTTGGGTTTTGGCCCGTTTTTTGTTTGCCCAATGATTGGCAATCTTTTTATTATGCAGCGAAGGAGTTTACCCGCATGAAAGTAACAGTATTTGGTATTGGCTACGTAGGGCTTGTACAGGGGGCAGTGCTGGCGGAGGTAGGGCATCAAGTCATGTGCATCGATGTCGATGCCGACAAGGTGGAACGCCTCAAATTGGGTCAAATTCCTATCTTCGAACCCGGTCTGGAATCACTGGTTAAAGAAAACCATGCCGCCGGTCGTTTAACTTTCAGCACAGATGCCGCAGAAGGCGTCAAACACGGCGAAGTCCAATTCATTGCGGTAGGCACCCCGCCGGATGAAGACGGCTCTGCCGACCTGAAATATGTATTGTCGGTTGCTTCAACCATCGCCGAGCATATGGAATCCCACCAAATTGTTATCGACAAGTCCACCGTACCCGTCGGCACAGCAGACAAAGTCAAAGCCAGAATCACTGAAGTGCTCGCCCAGCGTGGCCGCAACGACTTAACGTTTGATGTCGTCTCCAACCCGGAATTCCTGAAAGAAGGCTCAGCTGTTGCGGATTGTATGCGCCCGGAGCGCATCATCATCGGTACGAGCAGTGAGCACGCCGAAGAAATAATGCGTGAACTCTACGCACCTTTCAGTCGCAACCATGACAAAGTCATCGTGATGGATGTGCGCAGCGCCGAGCTCACCAAGTACGCCGCCAACTGCATGCTGGCCACCAAGATCAGCTTTATGAATGAAATGGCCAACCTCGCAGAAATACTCGGTGCGGATATTGAAGCCGTCCGCCAGGGTATCGGCAGTGATTCGCGCATCGGCTACCACTTTATTTACCCGGGCGTTGGTTACGGTGGCTCCTGCTTCCCCAAAGATGTTCAGGCGTTAATTAAAACCGCTGAGCAAATCGATTTTGATGCGAAAGTGTTGAAAGCCGTTGAGTCAAGAAACAACGAACAAAAAACTACGCTCTTCAAAAAAATCGACAAACACTTCAATGGCGACCTTAAAGGTAAAACCTTTGCAATCTGGGGTCTTTCTTTCAAACCCAATACCGACGATATGCGTGAAGCACCCTCGCGCGTATTAATGGAGGCGCTCTGGAAAGCTGGTGCAAAAGTGCAGGCGTATGATCCAGAGGCCATGGACGAAACTCAGCGTATTTATGGGAATCGTGATGATATAATCCTGTGTGGTACAAAAGAGGGGGCTTTGAAAGGAGCTGATGCACTGGTCATTGTGACGGAATGGCAGACATTCCGTGCGCCTGATTTTGATTTAATCAAGCAAATGCTCGCTCAGCCGACTATATTTGATGGCCGGAATATGTATGATCCGAAGCGAATGCATAAAAAAGGCTTTACTTATTATTCTGTGGGACGTAATTGATGAAAATAATTGTTACAGGTGGAGCCGGATTTATCGGCTCCGCTGTTATTCGTCATATAATTAATAATACTCAGGATGAGGTTGTTAATCTCGACAAGTTAACTTATGCGGGCAATCTGGAGTCGCTGACGAGCGTTTCTGACAATAGTCGCTACTCTTTTGAGCAAGTCGATATCTGTAATAAAGCAGAGCTGGAACGAGTATTCCATCAATATCAGCCGGATGCAGTCATGCATCTGGCTGCTGAAAGTCATGTAGACCGCTCCATCGACGGACCTGCGGCTTTTATCGAAACAAATATTGTTGGCACATATACGTTGCTGGAAGTTGCCAAACAATACTGGCGTAACCTGGCTGATACTGCAAAAAAGGCTAACTTTCGGTTTCACCATATCTCCACAGACGAGGTATATGGAGATTTGGAAGGGCCTGAGGATCTTTTCAAAGAAACAACCCCCTACGCCCCCAGCTCCCCTTATTCTGCGAGCAAAGCCAGTTCCGATCATTTGGTCCGTGCCTGGCGTAGGACGTATGGCTTACCTACAATTATCACCAACTGCTCGAACAACTATGGTCCGTTTCATTTTCCCGAAAAATTGATTCCCTTGGTTATACTGAATGCTTTAGAGGGAAAACCTTTACCAGTCTACGGTAAAGGAAATCAAATCCGTGATTGGCTCTTTGTTGAAGACCACGCTCGTGCATTATATAAAGTGTTGACCGAGGGGCGTGTAGGTGAAACTTATAACATCGGTGGCCATAACGAAAAACAAAATATTGATGTCGTAAACACTATCTGCGATCTGCTTGATGAATTCAGGCCCCTGCCAACAGCGGATTTAAACATTTCATCTCATAAAGAATTAATTACATTTGTGCAAGATAGGCCTGGCCATGATCTGCGTTATGCCATTGACGCTAGCAAGATAAAGCAAGATCTTGGATGGGAGCCAATCGAAACATTCGAATCCGGTATACGTAAAACGGTGCTTTGGTATCTCGAAAATCTCAATTGGGCACAGAGAGTGCAAGACGGTAGCTACAGACGCGAACGTCTTGGTGTTAATCAATAAAATAAAGAAGCGGTGGGAGTTTCATGAAAGGTATCATTCTTGCGGGTGGCAGCGGCACTCGCTTACATCCTATTACTAAAGGCGTATCAAAACAGTTATTGCCTATCTACGACAAACCGATGATCTATTATCCGTTATCGGTGCTGATGCTTGCGGGTATTCAAGATGTCCTGATTATTACGACCCCTGAAGACTCTGCAAGTTTCATGCGTTTACTCGGCGATGGGTCCCAATTTGGTGTTCGTCTTAATTACGCTGTTCAACCGAGTCCCGATGGTCTTGCACAAGCATTTATTATTGGCGAAGGGTTTATCGGTTCTGACAATGTTTGCTTGGTATTGGGCGATAATATTTATCATGGCCACGGGCTTACCCAGCATCTGCAACATGCTGTTAGTAGAAAAAAAGGCGCAACCGTGTTTGGTTACCACGTTACTGATCCTGAACGATTTGGCGTCGTGGAATTTGATGAAAATATGCGGGCAATCTCCATTGAAGAGAAACCCAAATCACCCAAATCAGATTATGCGGTAACAGGATTATATTTTTACGACAACGATGTAATAGATATCGCGAAAACGATCAAGCCGTCCACGCGAGGTGAACTCGAAATTACCAGTGTAAATAATGTCTACCTCGAACGAGGTGACCTGAATGTTGAGCTGTTAGGACGCGGATATGCCTGGTTGGATACTGGCACTCACGATAGCTTGCTTGAAGCGGGTCACTTTGTACAAACCATTGAGCATCGCCAAGGCTTGAAAGTCGCATGCCTGGAGGAAATTGCCTTCCATAATGGTTGGATAACCAAGGAGCAATTGGCAGCAGAAGCAAAGGCACTGGCGAAAACAGGCTATGGTCAGTACTTGATGAAAATAGTTGAGCAAGGGAAAGCATGAAAATTTTAGTCACAGGGTCCAATGGGCAAGTTGGGTATTGTCTATCGCAGCAGTTGTCAGCGAAGGAGTGGACCGTAAAAGCGCTGGCGCGTGAACAACTGGACATTTCTGATTCTACTGCGGTGGATAAGATGGTGAAGGAGTTTGCTCCTGATATCATCATTAATGCAGCAGCCTACACGGCGGTAGATAAAGCAGAAACCGATGCTGAGGCAGCGTTCCGTATCAATCGCGACGGGCCGCAAAATCTGGCGAAGGCGGCTCACGCAATCGATGCAATCATTCTGCATATTTCCACTGATTATGTTTTCGCTGGTGACGCGTCAGAAGCTTATCAGGAGTCTGCAGAAACCGCTCCCCAAGGCGTTTACGGTAAAAGTAAGCTAGAAGGCGAGGTCGCGGTCTCTCAAGCTAATCCCAAACATATTATCCTGCGTACTGCCTGGGTTTTTTGCGAGCATGGCAATAATTTTGTAAAAACCATGATAAGGCTGGGCGCCCAACGCGATACTTTGGGTATCGTTGCAGATCAAGTAGGTGGCCCGACTTACGCCCAAGATATTGCCGCTGCACTTATTAAGATTGCCGAGCAATATAACCAACAAAAAGACATACCTTGGGGGATTTATCATTTTTCTGGCGCCCCTCATGTTTCCTGGTATGAATTTGCCAGCCATATTTTCAGCGAAGTTGAACGCGCTGACCTTTATGCAAAGTCCATCCCCGATATAAAACCAATCGCTACTGCTGATTATCCAACGCCGGCAAAACGCCCAGCTAATTCGCGCCTGGATTGCACAAAGATACAGCATGCATTTGATATTAACCCAAGTGATTGGCGAGCGGCATTAAAAAATATCCAAGATTATGCGAGTTAAACCATGAATGTGATAGACACCGAAATTCCTGACGTAAAAATATTTGAGCCCAAAGTGTTTGGTGATGACAGAGGCTTTTTCTTTGAAAGTTTCAGCCAAAAAGTATTCGAGGAAGCAACGGGCCTAAAAGCAAACTTTATACAAGATAACCACTCAAAATCCTCTCGCGGTGTGTTGCGCGGGCTTCACTATCAGTTACCGCCCATGGCCCAAGGCAAGTTGGTTAGAGTTGTTGAAGGTGAAGTATTCGATGTGGCAGTAGATATTCGCAAATCGTCCCCGACGTTTGGCAAATGGGTGGGTGTGCTGTTGTCAGCAGAAAATAAACGCCAGCTATGGATTCCAGAAGGTTTTGCTCACGGCTTTTTAACCTTGAGCGAGACAGCTGAGTTTCTCTATAAAACCACTAATTATTATTCGCCGACCCACGAGGGGTCAATTATTTGGAATGATCCTGAGTTGCAAGTCGCTTGGCCGGTCCAAAATTCCCCGCAAGTTTCAGCAAAAGATCAAGCCGCCCCGCTTTTTAAAGACGCAAGCTACTTTGCGTAATATCCACGATTAGTTATCGAAGGTGAAACGTTGAAAGTTTCAAGTTTTATTGCTTTGGTAGATACCAAAGCCAGAATGACACTGAAAGCAGAAGCGGCCGGACTGTACCTGAGCTATCTCTGGTGGATTTTGGAACCTATTATCTATGTGATGGCATTCTACTTTGTGTTTAATGTACTGCTAAAAACCAGTCAGGAGAATTTTTTGCTGTTTTTGATGTGCGGAAAAATTCCCTATCTTTGGTTTTCCAAGTCAGTGACATCGGCATCAGGTAGTCTTGCCGCTAATAAAGGGTTAATCAGCCAGTTGGATATATCTAAAGCAATTTTCCCCTACGCTGCCATCCAGATAGCACTATATAAAGAGTGGCCCGTATATCTTGTGTTACTGGTAATGACCATGATGTATGGTCATGCTCCGAGCCTTTCCTGGTTGTGGTTGATTCCTCTGATCATAGTGCAATACCTTATGATTGTTACCCTGGGAATGTTCTGTGCTTTGTTAGTATGTTATGCAGACGATTTCAGAATGGTTATCAATATGGGCATGCTTTTCCTGCTATTTATCAGCGGGGTTTTCTTTGATCTATCGGCAATTTCTGATCCCGAATTAAGAAATCTATTGTTAACCTATAATCCTTTGTCTTTCTTAATTCATGCATACCGTCAAGTGCTTATGGAAAAGCAGCTCTATGATGTGCCCCATTTAATAGGCTTATTTTTGTTCTTCATAGCCACAACGATTCTTATGCACGGCATATATGCCAGATACAGCAGAAAAATTGCAGCCAGGGTAGTTAACGCATAATGAACACAGACATTATTTTGCGCGCTCACAATGTATCGTTGACCTATCGGCGAAGAGAAGGCTTCCTTAAAACATTTTCTCATACGGCACTTAAGGATATTTCTTTCGAGCTTAAACGAGGGGAGACTATTGGAATCCTCGGCAAAAACGGATGTGGAAAAAGCTCTCTATTGCGTATATTGGCTGGCGTAATTGATCCAACCGGCGGTAAGGTCGAGTGTCCCCCAGGAACAACGCGAGCACTACTTACGCTAGGGCTGGGCTTTCAACCGGGTTTAAGCGGTCGGGAAAATGCATTATATAGTGCTATGCTACAAGGGACGCCAAAAAAACGCGCTAAAGAGCTGATACCTGCGATCCGAGATTTTGCAGAGTTGGGAGAGTTCTTTGATCAACCAGTTGAAACTTATTCTTCAGGTATGAGGGCGAGATTAGGTTTTGCTACGGCGCTGATGACGGAAGTGGATATTCTGCTAATTGATGAAGTATTGAGTGTTGGTGATTCTCACTTTCGCCTTAAAGCAGAGGCTGCGATGCTCGATAAAATTGGCAGTGACCAAACCGTTGTGTTTGTATCGCACAATTCTGATCAAGTGAATAAAATTTGCGATAGTGCAATTTGGATTGAAGGTGGGGCGATATGTGCCTCGGGACATACGCCAACTGTTGCGCATCAATATAATCTTTTTATGAAGTCCCTAGAATAAGATCCTCTGGGTCTTGGCCACATAAATTAAACCTAGAATAGCTCTTGGTTCTTCCAGGTGTATTCTTAAGCATTCATTTCTTTCTATAAACATCAATTTTACATACTCAATATTGCTGTATATGCCATTTGAAAAGGAGTTACGAATATACACAATAGAAATGCAATAGGTATTTCAATACAAAGGAGGACTTATGAACGACAATATTTTTGATGTTATATCGACAAATAGTGATGAAGAACTTCGCATTGCGGATAATCAAAGTGCTTCTATTGTGGGGGCGTCTAATGTGTATAGCTTAACAACGCCATCAATGTTTTGGCGCCCCAATTATGTTGCTCAATCAGCTTGGATTGAACATGTTCCTTTTGCTTTCTGGTTAATGGAGAATCTTAAGCCTAAAAAGTTTGTTGAACTGGGGACCCATTATGGTGTTTCGTATTTCGCCTTTTGCCAAGCCACACAAAGACTTGGATTAAATACACGTTGCTTTGCTGTGGATACATGGAAAGGCGATGAACATGCGGGAATTTATGATGAAAATGTTTTTCAAAAAGTCAAACAACATAATGAGAGCCAATATTCCGATTTTTCCCGTCTTGTTCGAAGTGCTTTCGATGATGCGTTAAGTCATTTTGAAGACGGTACTATTGATTTACTGCACATAGATGGGTTGCATTCATTAGAAGCAGTCTCGCATGATTTTTTTTCATGGCTACCAAAACTTTCAGAAAATGCAGTTGTGATTATGCATGATACCAATGTTAGAGAACGTGGTTTTGGGGTTTACAAATTATTCTCGCAGTTGAAGGAGGAGTATCCGTTCTTCGAGTTCTCTCATGGTCATGGTTTAGGAGTGCTAGGAGTCGGGAAATTTCAAAAAGAAAATTTAATTCGCCTTTATAATATTGATCCATCCAAAAGTATTTATAGAAGTATATGCGAAATCTTCGGGCGGCTTGGTAAGGGATGTGCTGATTCTCGAAATATTCAACAGATGGAAAATAAATTGGCAACTATAGAGGAAAAAATTGAGAAAAAAGAAAAACAATTAATAGAGTTGAGAGATAATCTTGAAAGAAATGGATTGAAGATAACCTCTAAAACTAAAGAGCTGGAAGATGCTAATGCTAAATTTTCTTATGAAGTTGAAAAGAATGCATTGGAGCGTGGCAGGCTTACAGAAAAAATTCTCTCATTGAGAGAGGATAAACAGAAACTTCATGACGAAACATCTCTTATTAAAGAAAGGCTAGTGGAAGCGGAGAGAAAATTAAAAGCTGAAGAAATATTTAAATTGACTACTCAAGAGGAGAATAAATTTCTTAAAAAGGATATTTCTAGGCTAGAAGTTCAGTTAGAAGATTTATTAAAGAGCAAAAATACAGTAAACGATACATTCAACAATCTTTTGCTTAATATAGCAGAGTCTGTCAAAGATATTTCTCAATTTGGTGGGGAGTTGGATGGTAGAGCTCAAGAAGAAATACGGTTCTTGCGTAATAAGAATGAAGGTCTGCAGCTCTTAAACCAACAGTATTTGGAACTAATTTCCGGACAAAGAAATGAGATTCATGAGCTAAAATTATCTTTGTTAAAGCGTTCTGTGGACAGCGATTCAATAAAAAAAGTAGTAACAGAAAAATCTATTCTCGAAGAAAATAATAAGAAATTGCATTTAAGTATCGATGCACGGTTTAAGGAGGTGGCAGATCTCACTGTGTCGCTTGAAGATAAAGA
>CAMPIG010000088.1 GCA_946886255.1 uncultured Cellvibrio sp.
AAGAAGGCAAATTCCGCGAAGACCTGTACTTTCGTATCAACGTCGTACAACTTGAGCTACCCCCCCTCCGTGAACGCGGCAAGGACATCATCAATATTGCTGAGTCCCTGTTACAACGTTACTGCACCCAGTTCGGCAAACCGTTACTGCGTCTGTCACCGGAAGCCATTCAGGCGATTACTACCTATACCTGGCCGGGTAATGTGCGTGAACTGGAAAACGCCATGCAACGCGCCGTTATCTTGTGCGAGGATGAAAAAGAAATAGGTCATGAGCTGCTCTCTATTGACCTGGATCTGGTGCGATTCGACGAAGAAGACGAACCCACCTTCGGCGAACATCGCGCGACAACCCGCACCGGCCGTGCACCGCATAAAGGACCGCAAGACCCGGCGGAAGATTTATCGCTCGAAGATTATTTCCAGCGCTTTGTGCTGGAACATCAGGACACCATGAGTGAGACAGAGCTGGCGCGCAAACTGGGGGTCAGCCGCAAGTGCCTCTGGGAGCGGCGGCAGCGGCTCGGTATCCCGCGCAACAAATCCACTGTCCATATTTTGAAATAGTCGCCCAACCAACCCTTCTCGTTCGTCTTCTTCCCAGTCCGCACCTAATAACTTACCGGTCACTTCAGTGACCGGTTTGGCTTTATTTCAAGTCCCAGTCATTTCCGCCGGTGACACTAAAGTTGCAAATTATGCCAACCGGCCGTGTTGCGCGACAGGTTCGTTACCCCCGGTCACGGGTCTGTTACCGTCAGAATTTTGTTACCGGACAACGGAAACGTAACAACATTCCCTTAAATCTGTAACCTACGGAAATAACCAAACCGAATAAGCGACCCTTCGAAAAAGTTAAGTTATTGAAAAACAAAGAAAAACCAACATTGGCACAAGACCTGCTCTATACGCAGCCATAACAACAACAAACAATAAGAAAAAAAGCGACAAACTAATAACAACAATAAACAATAAAAAACTGAAAATTTTTAATAAAAACAACAAATAATAAGAAACTGAAGCTAGATAATAAAAACAACAAATAATAAAAACAGAGATATTACTAATAACAACAAGACTAATTAGATAAAACCAGCGCTAGAAGACAAGAAATATAACAAGACACAATAAAGCGGAAATACTGACTAGGCACAGGATGGGATAGCAAGCGAAGTTGGAAATGGGCACGGAAGCACCCCATTTGAATGCCACTGGCACCTTTGTCGTGCTGCCCTCCAAGCGGGAAATCGAAAGATTTCCCGTTTTGCTTTACTGAAGCCCCACATTCCCCCAACGCCCAAAACAAGCCCAGGTATTAATACCTGCGCCTATGGCACCCATTCCATCAGATGGCATTAATTCAGGATTAAGATTTCCTCCTTTTCTTTTAAACAAATAAAAGAAATGTAAACCCACTATCCCCTGCTCAAGCCCCATGCGAACGTAACCCCCTCTTCTGGAGCTATAACAACTTGATCAGGCTTAACCAGACGCAGGACAGTCCCCATGCCCACCAGTTTCTACCATGCATTGAGCCACTGGTTTCCGCTGAAACACGAGCACCACTGGGTGCTGGGAGCGGTTATTCAGACCCGCGGCTCTGTTTATCGCAAGAGCGGCGCCTTGATGTTGCTATCCGATGCCGGTCATCAATTGGGACTACTAAGTGGTGGTTGTCTTGAGGGAGATTTGTTACTGCAAGCGCGCAAGGTTATTGCGTTGGGCAAAAGCCGACAGGTTACCTACGATGCTACCGATGAGGGTAGCCTGGCCTGGCGCCTTGGTATTGGCTGTGGCGGCGCGGCAGAAATCCTCCTCCACCCCTGCCATGCCGATAATCAGTTCCTCGCGCTGGATCAGGTCTTCGAACAGTTGCGTACACAACAGGCGTGCCAATATCAATTGGCCGTTGATCATGATTCCGCCGTCGTTACCACCTGCCCCAAAGCTTTTCACCAACGTCAAGCCGGTAAGATCACCAACCGTAACAGCGGCGATCATCTGGTTACCCTGATTAATCCATTACCGCATTTGTTGATTCTCGGCAGTGGCGTCGACATGGTTCCCCTATGCAATTTGGCGCTCGCGATGGGCTGGCGGGTGACACTGGCCGACCAACGTCTGTCGCAACAGCGCCGCGACAATTTTCCCTCTGGCGTTGAACTGTTACAGACGAGTGTTACCGACCTCGATACAGCCTTGCTGCAGCAAATTGACGGCGTGATCGTCGCTCACCACAACGTGGTACTGGACGCAGCGGCCCTGCAAGGGTTGCGTAACAGCGGCGCAAGCTACATTGGACTGCTCGGACCTCCCCAACGCAAACGCGAGGTACTCGCAGCGGCAGGATTAAGTGAGCACCAACTTCCCGTACCGGTGGCCGGCCCCATGGGTTTGGCCTTGGGCGGCGACTTACCCGAAAGTATTGCACTCTCTGTGCTTGCCGAGTGCCACGCCGTTATCCACGGCAGTGACGCGACCGCTTTAAGCGAGGCTTATGCAATCGATCCGGCCCAGGAAAGCAGTGGGCCACGTCCGAACCTTGGCACTTTTAACGCAGCAGGTTATTGATGGGATTGGACGGTTTAATCCTGGCAGCGGGCAGCTCTTCTCGCTTCGGCAACTGCAAACTCCTGGCGGACTGGCAGGGAGCCCCGTTATTAGACCGGATTCTTGATGCCGCCAGCCGTTTGCCGCTGAATCGGGTGGCGATGGTGACCGGCGCCTACCACCGGGATATCGCAGCCCACCTCAGCGACTCAGCAGTAGAATTATGTTATTGCGCGACCTGGCACACAGGGATGGGCAGCTCCCTGGCCTATGGCGTTAGCCAGCTATCGCCCGAGAATGCCGTCCTGGTTCTGCTGGGCGACCAACCACTGATCGACAATGACGACTTACAACAATTATTAACAACCTGGAAAGCCAACCCCCACAAAGTCACCTGCGCGGCCTTTGCCGGCACACGCGGGGTACCGGCCATCTTTCCCGCAACAGCCAAACCCTGGCTGTTGCAGCTGAGCGGTGACCGGGGCGCCAAGGGCTTATTGAACGGTAATGATGTAACTGCCGTTCCTATGCCCAACGCGGCCTTTGATGTGGATACCCGATCCGATCTCCTTCACGTTAAAACAGGGATAACGCCATGATTTCACTCAAGATAAATGGTAAGCAGCAATCGCTGGACCTCGCGCCGGATACGCCGTTGCTATGGGCGTTGCGCGATGAACTCAAACTGACCGGCACCAAGTTCGGCTGTGGTGTCGCCCAATGCGGTGCCTGCACCGTTCACTTTAACGGCACAGCTGTGCGCTCCTGCAGCATTCCGTTATCAGCCGCCAGCGGTGCCGATGTGCGGACCATCGAAGGCCTGCAATCGTCCACCGCCCAGGTAGTACAAGCTGCCTGGCGCAAGCTCGACGTGGTGCAGTGCGGCTACTGCCAATCCGGGCAAATCATGTCCGCTGTAGCTCTCCTGGAGAATAATCCCAAGCCCAACGATGACCAGATCGACAGCGCTATGCAGGGCAACCTCTGCCGTTGCGCTACCTATCAGCGTATCCGCACGGCGATCCATGAAGCGGCGGATGAATTAGGGAGGAAAGCCTGATGAACTTCCTACTACAGCGTGCGCAGCCCCAAAGTCTGCCATCCCCCGCCGATCAAACCATGAATCGGCGTTTTTTTCTGAAGTCTGTTACCGCTGGCAGTGGCTTGATGCTCGGTTGTGGCACTTTTCCCGGCTCGACACTCAATGCTTCGGCCGCTGAGGCAACCGCGTCGAGCAATGAGCTGGTGTTTAACGCCTTCCTCAAAATCACTCCGGACAATCGCGTGACCGTGGTCGTCAAACACCTCGATATGGGCCAAGGCGTCAGTACCGGCCTGACCACCCTCGTGGCCGAAGAACTGGATGCGAGTTGGGAACAAATGGACTGGGAATCCGCGCCCGCCGATTCCAGCCGCTACAACAACCTTTTCTGGGGCTCTGCCCAAGGCACCGGCGGCTCAACCGCGATCGCCAACTCCTGGGAACAGATGCGCAAGGCCGGCGCAGCTGCCCGCGCCATGCTGGTAGAGGCTGCGGCCAAACAATGGGACGTGCCCGTAAAAGAGATAAAGATCAAAGACGGCACCATCTCCCACAGGAGCAACAGGGCTACCTTCGGTGAGCTGGCCGGTAAGGCCGCAGCGCTGCCGGTGCCCCAGTCTCCCACGCTGAAAGATCCCAAAGATTTCCGTCTGATCGGCACAACCCTCCCGCGCAAAGACAGCCCTGAGAAAACCGATGGTACTGCGGTGTACACCCAGGATATCCAACTGCCGGACATGCTGACGGCCGTAGTGCTTTACCCGCCGAAGTTGTTCGGCAAATTGAAGAAAGTGGATGCAAGCAAGGCCAAAGCCGTACCCGGCGTGGTAGATGTGGTGGAGATCCCGCGTGGCCTCGCGGTTGTGGCAGAAGGTTTCTGGCCTGCACAGAAAGCACGTAAACTGCTGGAAGCCGAGTGGGATCTGTCAGCCTGTGAAACCCGCAGCAGCGATGAGCTGTTTACGCTTTTTACCGAGACGGCGCGTAAACCCGGCGTGTCGGTAAAAGCCGAAGGTGACGCCACCGCTGCCTTAGCCAAGGCCGAGAATGTCATTGAGACTGAATACCACCTGCCCTATCTGGCCCACACACCCATCGAACCCCTGAACTGTGTGGTTAAGATCGACAAAACGGCCTGTGAACTCTGGTACGCCTGCCAGATGCAGACCAACGATCAACACGAAGTCGCCAAGGCCACCGGCCTTAAACCCGAGCAAGTAAGGATTCACACTCTTTACGCCGGCGGCAGCTTCGGCCGGCGCGCGGCACCTAACGACTATGTGATGGACGCCGTGGCCATCGCCAAACAGGTTCCCGGGCGCCCAGTGAAGATGGTTTGGGCACGCGAAGATGACATTCACAACGGCAAATTCCGCCCCATGGCCGTCCATCGCGTGCGCGGTGCCGTGTCGCCGGAAGGCAAGTTGATGGCGTGGGAGCATCACGCTGTTGCCCAACCGATCCTGCGGGGCTCGCCTTTTGAGGCATTTATCCAGGGGCCGATAGACGGCACCTTGATCGAAGGCATTGTCGATATGCCCTACGCTATCCCCAACCTGTCCATACAGGCTACAGAAATGAAAGCCGCCATCTCTACGTTGTGGTGGCGTTCCGTTGGTCATTCCGGCCATGCGTTTATCGTGGAGGGCTTTATTGACCAGTTAGCTAAAGCAGCGGGCAAGGATCCCTTGACGTTTCGCCGGGAGATGCTGAAAGAGCATCCTCGTTTTCTCGGCGCACTTAATCTGGCGGCACAGCAAGCTGGCTGGGATAAGCCCTTGCCCAAGGGACGCGGACGCGGTATTGCCGTGCACAAGGCCATGGGTTCATGGTGCGCCCAGGTGGCGGAAGTTACGGTTGCTGATGATGGCAGTTACCGTGTGGATCGGGTGGTCTGCGCCATTGACTGCGGTATTGCGGTGAACCCTGATGTGATCCGCGCACAAATGGAAGGTAGTATCGGTTTCGGTTTAAGTGCGGCCGTAGCCGAGGAAATTACCTTGGACAAGGGCAAGATTGTGCAGACCAATTTCCACAACTACCCACTGATGCGGATTCCGCAAATGCCCAGGGTAGAGGTGCATATCGTGCCCTCGGCAGAACCGCCCTCAGGTGTGGGTGAACCGGGAGTGCCACCGGTTGCGGGAGCCTTGGCCAATGCCTTGTATGCCGCAACAGGTAAGCCGATCACGCGTTTGCCGATTGGTGCGCGGGTTTAGCCAGTGTTGATGTCGGATTACGCTGCGCTAATTCGACCTACGGGGATGCGCTCTGTAGGTCGAATTAGCGCAGCGTAATCCGACAACAACAGGTGAATTTAACCACCGTCATCCGCCGCCAACCTCGCACCCTCAATTTCCCCGTTTCCCGCGCCCGTGCTAAACTCCCGCGCATCTATAAGCAAGGGCGCTGGATCAACCATCCTCGTGAAGGCTATCCCCTAAAGGAAATGTCCCTACGACACTTCAAGCCAGCACCCACGAATTCACTTCATGTAGCTGTGCCTATGCTTAAACGCTTGTTAAATTATCTTACTCCCAAGGGCAAATCCACCCATCCCTCCCTGCTCATTGTTCCCCGAGATCAGCATAATATTTCGCGCAAAAACGTCAGCCCGGCGGCGTTGCGGATCATGCGTCAATTGCAGGAATCCGGCTTCAATGCCTTCCTGGTCGGCGGCGGTGTGCGGGATTTGCTTCTGGACGGGCATCCGAAGGATTTCGACGTAGCCACCGACGCCAAGCCGGAAGAGATCAAACGTGTCTTTCGCGGTGCGCGGATCATCGGCCGTCGCTTCCAGATTGTGCATGTGCGTATCGGGCGGGAAATTATCGAAGTCACCACCTTTCGCGGCCATCACGATGAAGCCCGCTCGGAAGATGGCATGCTGCTGCGCGACAATGTCTACGGCACCATCGAAACCGACGCCGTGCGTCGCGACTTCACGGTTAACGCGCTCTACTACAACGCCAAGGACTTTGCCGTCTACGACTACACCGGCGGCCTGGAAGACCTGAAGCAGCGCCAGTTGCGCATCATTGGCGACCCGATCACGCGCTACAAAGAAGATCCCGTGCGCATGCTGCGTGCAGTGCGTTTTGCAGCCAAGCTGGGTTTCAGTATCGAACCTAAAACTGCTGATCCGATTTATGAACTGGGTTCACTGCTGCGCAATATTCCTTCGGCGCGCTTGTTTGAAGAAGTGCTGAAATTGTTTATGGGCGGCTCAGCCACCGCCACCTTTGAGCTGATGCGTGACTATCAATTGCTCGGTTATCTCTTCCCCGGTACCGAAGCCGCGCTGGCAGCGGGCGACCCCATTGGTGCTGCGCTGATCGAACAAACCATGGTCAACACCGACAAACGCGTGCGCAGCGACAAAACCGTGACTCCCGCGTTTATCTACGCCGCGCTGCTATGGCCTGCCTTGCAAGCTGAACTGCGCCTTCTGGCGAAGCATATGCCACCCACCCAGGCCTACTTGCAAGCCGCACAAACGATTATCAGCCAACAGTTGGGGCACACTTCATTACCGAAACGTTTCCTGTTACCCATGCGCGAAATCTGGGATTTGCAGCATCGCCTGCCCCAGCGCCAGGGAATGCGGGCTTTACGCCTGCTCGATCACCCACGCTTCCGCGCCGCCTATGACTTCCTGCTGATGCGCGAAGCAGCGGGCGAGCAGCTTGACGGGTTGGGCACCTGGTGGACTCGCTTCCAGGGCGCTGGTGACGACGAACGCGAACAAATGGTAAAAGACCTTGGCAAACAGGCCGGAGGAAAGGGTAAACCCAGACCCCGTCGACGTGCGCCACGCAAACCACGCGCTGAGGGCGGCGATGCGAATCCGCCCAGCACGACCAACGATTGATCATGAGCCGCGTTACCCCCGCCATCACGGCATTTATCGGTTTGGGCAGCAACCTTGAAAACCCGCGCGCTCAGGTTGAACAGGCGTTTGCTGAGTTGGCACAGCTCCCTGATACCCGTCTCACCGGCCAATCACCGTTGTACCAAAGCACAGCGGTTGGGCCGGGTGAGCAACCGGATTACATCAATGCGGTGGTACGAATCATCACCCATCTCGACCCTTTGGTTTTGCTCGACCAATTACAAGCCGTAGAGCAGGCCCACCAACGGGTCCGTCTGGAGCACTGGGGACCGCGTACCCTGGACCTTGACGTGCTGTTGTACGACGGCCAGGTAATTGACCATCCGCGCCTGCAAGTCCCCCACCCTTACCTGACCCAGCGCAACTTTGTGCTATACCCGCTCGCCGCCATTGACCCGCAATTAGTGTTACCCTGCGGCACTCGTCTTGCGGCATTATTAGCGCAGACACCCGCTGATGGCTTGCGGGTTATTAACTGATCAGGATTTTCCGCCATAACAAATACAGGAGCAGTCAGTGGAAGCCGTATTTGATGAGTTACACCTGGATTTAACCAATGTGCAATTGCCGCGTTACATTGCGGTGGAAGGTTGCATCGGCGTGGGCAAAACCACGCTCGCGAAAAATATTGCACGCTTATTTAATTACGACGTGCTGCTTGAACAACCGGAAGAAAACCCCTTCCTCGCCCGCTTTTACCAAAACCCGAAAACCGCCGCCCTGCCCACCCAATTATTCTTTTTATTTCAACGTGCCAATCAGTTGGAGTCATTGCGGCAGGCGGATATTTTTGAACCGGTGCGCGTCGCGGATTTTTTAATTGAAAAAGATCAACTCTTTGCCCAGGTCACGCTGGATGACGACGAATTGAATATTTATCAACAGGTCTATGACCGCCTGACGATCAATGCGCCGCGACCGGATCTGGTGATTTATTTGCAAGCGCCTCTGGATGTATTGGTAGATCGCATTCGCCAACGCGGCGTCGCCATTGAACAACAAATCAGCACGGAGTATCTAAAAGCGCTGAACGACGCCTACACGCACTTTTTCCATTATTACGATGGTGCGCCGCTGTTAATTGTGAACGCAAAAGATTTAAACCTGGCGAGCAACCGCGATCATTTCAAGCAATTGGTTGAATATGTGTTGACTATCAAAAGCGGCCGTCACTATTACAACCCGACACCCGCGCTGTGAGTTTCACACGCTGTATTAAGAGAATATGTTTATGCCCTACGGAACACCCACAACCGACAGTGCGCTGACCAAACCCGTCACCATCAACACGCTCTACAAATTAAAAAACAGTAACGAGAAATTTGTGGTGATTTCACTCTACGACGCACACATGGCCGCCATGGCACAAAAGTGCGGCGTGGAAGTGGTGTTGATCGGCGATTCATTGGGCATGACGGTGCTGGGGTATGACAGCACCATCCCGGTGACCATGGAGCAAATGATTTACCACGTCGAAGCGGTCGCGCGCGGCAATAAAAAATCCCTCATCGTCGGCGACTTACCGTTTATGACTTATGCCACACCCGAAGATGCTCTGCGCAACTGCGCGCGCATCATGCAAGCCGGCGCGCACATGGTAAAACTCGAAGGCGGCGCCTGGCTGGCCGATACAGTTTCCATGCTCGCCGAGCGCGGCATTCCGGTTTGCGCCCACCTGGGATTAACACCTCAGTCGGTGAACAAATTTGGCGGCTTCCGCGTGCAAGGTCGCTCTCAGGAAGATGCCGATAAAATTCTCGCCGACGCAAAATTACTAGCCGACGCCGGCGCTGACTTGTTAGTCCTTGAGTGTGTTCCCGCCGAGCTGGGCGCCACCATTACCCGTAGCATCCCCATCCCCACCATCGGCATCGGTGCCGGCCGCGATACCGACGCGCAAGTCCTGGTGATTAATGACATTCTCGGACTGACTGAACAACCGCCCAAGTTTTCCAAAAACTTTTTACTGGAAGCGCGGGACATCCCCGGCGCAATGCAAAAATACGTAGCAGACGTGAAGGCAGGAATTTTTCCGGGTGATGATAATATTTTTAGTTGATATCAAGTAATTCATGTTGAGCGGCTGAGCAGGTTACTGTAGCGGATCGCCGAAGCACATTAGGAGCTGGATCACGGGTGGGATGACGGAGCGGTTAACATGTAGGATTACAAACCGGATCATGAACCAATTTACAAGTCGGATTACGAGGCGTTCCGCCTCTAATTCGACCTACAGTTGAACATCATCTATCGAAGTAGATCGGATTACGATTGAACATCATTTATCGAAGTAGGTCGGATTAGAGGCAGAACGCCTCGTAATCCGACAATCGCGTTCAAAACTCACGCAACCATCATTACCACTCAATACACATCCCGCAAATACCGCTTCTGCATATTCAATTTGCGCATGTAGTTCACCGTATCCACCTCATTAAAACCGCCGTGCTGTGCGACGATTTCTCGCAGTGCATTGTCCACATCCTTGGCCATGCGACTCGCATCACCGCAAACGTAAAAACATGCTCCATCTTCCAGCCAATTCCAGATTTCAGCGCCGGATTCGCGCATGCGGTCCTGGACATAAATTTTTTGCCCCTGATCGCGGGAGAAGGCGAGACTGAGTTTAGTGAGGTGGCCATCGCGCAGCTGTGTTTCCAGCTCATCGCGATAATAAAAATCGCTTGCCTGATGTTGCTCCCCAAAGAACAACCAGTTTTTACCTGTGTCTCCGCGCGCGCGACGCTCTTGCAAAAATCCACGAAAGGGAGCAACTCCCGTGCCCGGACCGACCATAATGACGGGCACATTACCATCAGCGGGGACACGGAAGTTTTTGTTGCTCTGGACAAAGATCGGCACGGTCATATCCTCTGCACGATCTGCAAGAAAAGTCGAACACACACCTTTGCGAATTTTTTTACCTTGCTGATAACGCGTATAGCGCACCGCTGATACGGTTAAATGAACTTCATCGGCAAAGGCTTTTGGGCTGGAGGAAATGGAATACAAGCGCGGCTGCAAGCGTTTGAGTACCGCGAGCCATTCGTCGGCAGAACATTGAATAGGAAATTCATGAAGCAAATCCACCAGCTGCCGGCCCCAGAGCCACGCTTGCAGTTCGGCTTTATGTTCTGCTTGTAACAATGTTTTCAGTTCATCATTACCCGAGCGCTCCGCAATCAATCTCAAGGCTTCTGGACTCGGGCGGGAAATTTCAAAGTGTTGTTGCAACGCCTGTTGCAATGGTTTTTCGCGGGCGTCAACCAGCACCGGCGTTTCCAAATTAATATTGAGTTGTTGTGCCATTTCTAGAATCAATTCGGGACAATTTTGCGGCCAGACACCGAGCGCATCACCTGCTTCATAAGTGATGCCGGAGTCGCCGAGCGCAAATCCGAATTGCCGCGTGTCTTTTGCCGCCCCCTCGCTATTAAGGCGACGATTGATAATCAATCGAGCGGGGTAAGGATTGGTTTTGTTGTAGCTAATCTCTGTTTTTGCAGCGGTGTCGGCCACCACACCCGATAATTTTTCTGTTGGCGTTTTATCGGTCGGCAAACTGGCGAGCAATTGCGTAAACCACTGTGCCGCCGGGGTTTCAAAATCCGTGTCGCAATCCAAACGATTCACCAGCGGTTTCGCCCCCAATGCTTGCAGGCGCGCATCCAGATTTTTACCGTGCCCGCAGAATTGTGCGTAATTGGAATCACCTAATGCCAATAAACCAAATTGCAACTGGTCAATCTGCGGCGCGTTTTCATCGCACAGTTGTTGCCAGAAATTTTGGCCGTTGTCCGGTGCATCGCCATCGCCAAAGGTGCTGGTGATACACACCAGATAATTTTCCTGCGTCAGTTGCTCAAGCTGATAATCATCCATGGCATTAACAGTCACGGCCCAACCCGCCTGGCTCGCTTGTTGTGCAAGATTCTCCGCGAGCGTTTCCGCGTTGCCGGTTTGGGATGCCCATAAAATGGTGAGCGCCGGTTTATTTTCTGCCGGCAGTTCTACCGGTAATACGCGACTGAACATGCCGGCCAGCAAGCCATTAATCCAGGTGCGTTTGCCGGATTCTACGGGTGCGTCGAACGGCAAACTCGGGACGGCGGCGATCAAACGCGCACTGGCTTGCAAGCCGCTGACAAAGCCACTGAGGTAACTGCGTTCATCGTCCGACAGCTCCGGTGCCAGCGCCTGCGCCACCCCCACTTTTTGCGCAAAGGTCTGGATCAGGGTCATGCTGGTTTCCTCGCTCATGGGCGCAAATGTCATCGCTCGTTCAAAGATCGGTGATGCAGGTTCAGCGGCCGGTGCGCTAGAAAATTCGCGCGCAATCAATTCAACTTTTTTCAGACTCACCGCGCAGAATTTCATCTCCGGCTGTTGTGACACGGCATCAATAGCATCGTTGGTCACGGCATTCACAGCGAGTTGCTCACCGTAGACATCGTTCCAGTGAAAGGGCGCAAAACAATTGCCGGGCATGACGCGGTCCGTTACCACCGCCGGCAAAATCGCACTGCCGCGCCGGGATGCAAGCTCCACACAATCTTTATTTTTTACCCCGAGTCGCGCCGCGTCGTCGGGATGCAACTCGACAAAAGGTCCGGGATTCAGTTTGTTGAGCGTGGCGATCTTGCCGGTCTTGGTGAGCGTGTGCCATTGATGTTGCAGGCGCCCGGTGTTCAATACAAAGGGGAAAGCGTCATCCGGCAATTCTGCGGGTACGAGATAGGGCCGTGACCAGAATACGGCTTTGCCATTGGCGGTGGCGAAATTCAAGCGAGGGCGCTCGCCATTGTTTTCGCGCAGGGTTTGGCTCACGCCGTCGTTGAGATAGCGAATCGGGTTGCGCGTTTGCTCCTGATCCGGCGAACAGGGCCATTGCAGTGGTGCTTCACGCAGGCGCGCATAGCTTGCACCGCGCAGGTCGTAACCGGTCTGTGGATTGGCAGCGCCTTTTATTTCTTCAAATACGTCCTCGGCGGATGAGTAGGTGAAAGCGTGTGCATAGCCCATCTCGCAAGCAATGCGCGCGATGATCTGCCAGTCCGGTAAGGCCGCACCCGGTGGGTCGATGGCTTTTTGCATCAACGTGAGGTTGCGCTCGGAGTTGATCATTACGCCTTCCGCTTCAGCCCAGAGCGCACCGGGCAACAGGATATCGGCGTAGCGGTTGGTTTCGGTATCAAGGAACGCATCCTGGGTGATCACCAGCTCCGCGCGGGTGAGGCCGTCGATTACCGTCTGGCGATTGGGCACGCTGGCCACCGGGTTAGTGCAGATTACCCAACAGGCTTTTATTTCGCCGGCAGCCATACGCTCAAATAGATCGATGGTGCCTTTACCTAATGTGCTGGGCAGGCTATCGCGTGGAATCTGCCACAAGTCTTCAACAAAGGCGCGATCGGCCTCGGCCAGTAAACTGCGCTGACCGGGCAGCCCCGGTCCCATATAACCCA
>CAMPIG010000089.1 GCA_946886255.1 uncultured Cellvibrio sp.
TCATTAGCCTTGGCGCCTTCAACCGGTGAGTACTGGAAGCAGCCAACACGATCCAGTTGCGCTTCTTGCAGGAAGTCCAACAGTTGTTGGAAATCGTCCTCGGTCTCGCCGGGAAATCCAACGATAAACGTTGAACGCAAAGTCAGGTTCGGCACTTGCTGGCGCCAGTTCTGGATACGCTCCAGGGTTTTCTCCACCTGCCCCGGACGACGCATCTTGCGCAATAGCGTCGGGCTGGCGTGCTGGAACGGAATATCCAGATAGGGCAACACCTTGCCCTCGGCCATCAACGGAATAATGTTATCGACGTGCGGATACGGATAAACATAATGCAATCGCACCCACACGCCCAACTCACCCAACGCACTCGATAATTGATACATATCCGTCTTGAGCGGGCGACCGTCCCAGAAGTCGGTGCGGTGTTTGATGTCCACGCCATAGGCCGAGGTGTCCTGGGAAATAACCAACAGCTCTTTCACCCCGGCTTTCACCAAACGCTCGGCTTCGCCCATCACCTGCCCGATCGGCCGGCTCACCAGCTTGCCGCGCATGTCAGGGATAATGCAAAAGCTGCAGCTGTGGTTACAGCCTTCGGAAATCTTCAAATAGGCATAGTGACGCGGTGTGAGCTTCACACCCTGGGGCGGCACCAGATCGGTAAACGGGTTGTGCACCGCACTGGGTGGCAGATGCTGGTGAACCTGCCCCAATACCGCCTCATAGGCGTGGGGGCCGGTAATGCCGAGCACGTTGGGGTGCACCTGACGAATATCATCTTCCTTCGCCCCCAAACATCCGGTTACCAGTACCTTGCCGTTCTCGTTAAGGGCTTCACCAATAGCGCCGAGGGATTCCTGCACGGCGCTGTCGATAAACCCACAGGTATTCACGATCACCATGTCCGCGTCGTTATAGGTGGGCACGATGTTGTAACCCTCCATACGCAACTGGGTGAGGATACGCTCGGAATCGACGAGGTTTTTAGGGCAACCGAGGCTGACAAAGCCAATGGTGGGGGTGGTTTTCATAGAGAGACTGCCAGGGTGTTCAAAGAAGGGGCGTTATTGTAGGGGTTTGCGGGGGAATTTGCATGTGCAAAATAGGCTATTTTTTGTACCACCCTTTGCCGTAGATATGAGATGTACCCGACATGCCTGAAGATGTCGGGCACGGCGTCCATCACACTCGATAAGCCGCGAGCTTGGGTCAGCGTGCCGGTTACGCCACAGATGCAATCGATTACATAAATAGCCAAAAATGCTTTCGCGCGGCATTAAAAACCGGGTAGACTTTAACGTAACCGATTACATCGTGATCGGTATGAGAAAACGCACACCCATAATAAACATAACTCAGAGCGCTTATGATTCCTTTGACGCACCTCAAGACCTGCATATATGGTCTTGGTTTTACCTTGATTCTCTCAGCCTGCGGTGGCGGAAGCTCCGATTCTGGCAACCCATCCAGCACAGCAACCAGTTCATCTACGTTGTCCAGCCCATCGTCGAGCCAACCGGCCTCCAGCCTCGCCGCATCCAGCAGCGTGAGTTCCAGTAGCGCCCTTTCCTCCAGCAGCACCTCATCCTTGCCCACTCATGCCTCAAACGGGACGATTTACTGCACATCGGCCGGCGAAGACTCGAATGGCGATGGCTGGGGGTGGGAGAACGAAGCGAGCTGCGTGGTCCGCAATTCCGCTGCTGACCCGGATAAAGGTGACTTCGAAGGGTGCATCATTGGTACGCTTAGCTGGCAATATTGCGCCGTGGATAACACCAGTTGGGGCTACGAAGACGGCGAGGTCTGCGTTTCTCATAGCTTCTGCCCGGCCAATCGCAGCGCGACACAAACAGCCATGGCCGAAGACCTGAGCAACCCTGATTCCTCGGAAACAGCCGAAGGGGTTTACGACTACTTCCGCTCTGTATGGGGCTCAAAAACCCTTTCCGGCCAGCAGGATTTAACCTGGCAGGACAGCATCGATATGTATCAACGGGTGCTGAACGATACCGGTAAAGCACCAGCCATCATGGGTTATGACTTCATGAATTACGCCTTCACCAGCGGTGACGGCTTGCAACAAACGGAAGAGGCAATCGAGCATTGGGATCGCGGCGGTCTGGTTTCATTTGCCTGGCATTGGCGCGACCCGAGCAATACCACCAGCGCATTTTATTCAAAGGATACGGACTTCCAGATTCCGATCATCAACGGGCAGTTGAATACCCAGGCCCCCGATTTCACCAGGATGCAAGCGGACATCGACAGCATCGCCGCTGAATTACAAGCATTGCAAGATGCCGGTGTTGTGGTGTTGTGGCGCCCGCTGCACGAAGCATCCGGCGGCTGGTTCTGGTGGGGCCGCTCACGCACCGATGGCATCTCTCCTGCTTACGCGCAGGTCATGCTATGGCGACATATTTATGAGCAGATGGTGAATCACCATGGCTTAACCAATTTGATCTGGGTGTGGAATGGCCAAAGCCCAGGCTGGTATCCGGGCGATGCGTATGTCGATATAGTCAGTCAGGATATTTATGACGGTGAGCAAAATTACGAGTCACAAATTGATACTTACACTGCGGTCAAAGCCTTTCCACTGCAGAGCAAACTGGTGGCACTCAGCGAAAACAGCAATATCCCCGACCCGGACAATATTGCTGCAGACGGCGCCTGGTGGTTGTGGTTTATGGTGTGGAACGACAGCAACACCGAAGCCGGCGTAACCAGCTCCAATAACTTCTGGACCGGTGAGTACTACAACACCAACGCACACAAGCTCAAGGTGTATAACCATGACAACGTGATTACACTGGATGAGTTGCCGGACTTCTGAAAAGCAACATCGCGAAAGGAACCGCACCTTGCCAAGTTTTTGGGCCCGGTGTATGGTTGGCCCATGAATAATTTTCCTTACACCACTTTTCACACCTTCCTCTCTATCGGCGATTAAGCACCGTTACGCTTAATCGCCGTAACGCTTCATTTTATCCTTCGTTTGTTTATTAACTCACCCTCTGTTGACGAGGGTGTTTTGCATGCCGTCATATCTATTGAGGTGAACCAATGTCAGTCAGTGATAACAGCTCTATTATTATTTCCGAATTCGATTACCAACATTTGCTGTCTCTTTGCGAAAAAGCCAACACCCCCGCCGCTGAGGCACTGGAGGATGAGATGGGTCGGGCCGATATTGTTGACGCGTTACCGGAGAATGTTGTCGCCATGAATTCTTCCGTAACATTTGTTGATCTCGACTCTGGTGAAGAGACTCATATCAATCTGGTTTATCCGTCGGATGCCAAAGTGGAAGATATGAAGATCTCTATCCTGACCCCGGTCGGTACCGCGCTCATTGGCCTACGTGTTGGTGGAAAGATTGATTGGCCGACCCCAGGCGGAAAAGTTCGCCGCTTACAAGTAACGACTGTTTCTCCCGCACCCCTACCGTTAGCTGAAAAAATGCAGTAGCCGTATCAGCGAAATGGCTTCGCGCAACATTCTCAAAAATAGGGCTTGACCTTCCAGTCACTGGAAGCGGAATACTGGTTTCATCGAAGGGTCGAGTTTTTTCAGGAGGTCACGATGAACAGCCCTATTACGTCTTCACCAACTCATTCGCTCAATTTATCCATCCAGGGGATGAGCTGTGCATCCTGCGCCGGACGTGTTGAAAAAGCGTTGCGAAACACGGAAGGCGTTGTCAACGCAACGGTGAATTTAGCAACCGAAAAAGCCCACATTGATTTTGTTCAGGATGCTACGACAGCAAGCGAATTAATTCACGCCGTCGAAGCCGCCGGTTATCACGCCTCGCTGCCTGTCCCCGTTCCGGTTGCACAATACGAGAACAACAAACAACAGCAAACTGGCCACGAGGCGCGTACGGTTATTATCGCGGTGATTTTCTCTTTTCCCCTCGTGGCACCCATGGTGTTATCCATTTTCGGTATTGATTGGATGTTGCCGGGGTGGATTCAATTTATTCTCGCAACGCCAGTGCAATTCTGGTTGGGCGCGCGTTTTTATCGCGCTGGCTGGCATGCATTAAAAGCAAAAACCGGGAACATGGATTTATTGGTCGCGCTCGGCACCAGTGCCGGTTACGGATTAAGTGTGTATGAATTAATTCGTCACGCCGGTCACGCTGCCCATTATTATTTTGAAGCCTCAGCGGTCGTTATTACCTTGGTACTATTGGGTAAATGGCTGGAAGGTCGCGCCAAACATCAGACAACAGCGGCGATTCAAGCTTTGCAAGCTTTACGTCCCGCTACCGCGCGCGTCCGCCGTCATCAGCAGGACCATGAAATCCCCATCGAACATGTTCAGGTCAACGACCTGATTATCGTCAAGCCCGGCGAACGCATTCCGGTTGATGGTGTTATTGTCGAGGGCAGCAGCCATACAGATGAATCGCTGGTAACCGGTGAAAGCCTACCGATAACAAAACAGGTAAATGATAAAGTGACTGGCGGTTCTATTAATGCCGAGGGCTTGCTGGTGATCAAAACACTGGCCGTCGGTACCGAAACAACCCTCGCGCGCATTATTCGGCTCGTAGAAGATGCACAAATCGCTAAAGCACCGATTCAACGTTTGGTTGATAAAGTGAGTGCGGTATTTGTGCCTGTGGTTTTAATCATCGCCTTGGGTACATTTATCGGTTGGTGGTGGGCTGGTGGCGATGTACAGCAAGCCATCATCAATGCTGTTGCTGTACTGGTAATTGCGTGCCCCTGTGCATTAGGGCTTGCTACACCCACTGCCATCATGGCGGGAACCGGTGTCGCGGCGCAGCAGGGAATTTTGATTAAAGATGCCGAAGCTCTGGAAATCGCTCATCGCATTACAACCGTGTTATTCGATAAAACCGGCACCCTTACACAGGGCAAACCGGTGTTAATCGAACACCTTGCGGTGAATCAGGATCAACAATCCATCTTGCGTATTGCCGCTGCCGTGCAAGCAGGCAGCGAGCATCCTTTGGCTCGGGCAGTTATTGACCTGGCCCAGCAGCAACATCTGATTGCACCTGCAAGCAAACAATCGACAGCCCTGCCGGGGCGCGGCACCGCTGCTGTCGTAGAGGGTATTCAGTATTATGTTGGTAACACACGCTTGATGGAGGAATTATCGATTGATTTGTCCTCCCTGACGAAAGAGGCAAAATTAATGGAAAGCCGCGGAAATACCATTTCCTGGTTGGCACGCGGAAGGGATGACAAACAGGAAGAGAAACAATTGCTTGGCTTGCTCGCTTTTGGCGACCAGATCAAACCCAGTGCAGCGACAGCCATCGAACAATTGCATCAGCGTGGCATCAATACCGTGATGATCACCGGTGACAATCAGGGCAGCGCCCATGCCGTCGCAAATGCATTGGGAGTTCAACAGGTTTTTGCCAACGTATTGCCCGCCGACAAAGCCAATGCGGTGACGGAACTAAAACAACGTTATGCCTCGGTTGCCATGGTAGGTGATGGTATTAATGATGCGCCAGCATTAGCCGCCGCTGATGTCGGTATCGCCATGGCAACCGGAACGGACGTCGCCATGCATACGGCGGGCATTACATTAATGCGCGGTGACCCGGCGCTGGTTGTCGATGCTATTGATATTTCACAACGGACCTATAAAAAGATTCGCCAGAATTTATTCTGGGCGTTTATCTATAACCTGATTGGGATTCCACTCGCCGCTATGGGTTTTTTAAGCCCGATTATAGCCGGAGCAGCCATGGCGTTCAGCAGTGTCAGCGTGGTGACGAATGCGCTGCTGCTGAAACGCTGGCGGCCTCATACACGAGATCAATCCGGAAATACGAAGTGATAAAAAACGCGCGCGAAAAATATATCCGCGCGCGCTTTTTATGAAGGCCAATTTATTGAATATTTCTTAACGACTCGTTCCAAAACCCACGGTCCAATAAATTCGATAGGTCGAATTGGCAGAATCCACTCTGGCCGCACCCATATCCTGAAAGTTTGGGTTCATGATATTAGAGCAATGCCCTGCACTGTTTAACCAACCGTTAACTGCCGCTTCAACGGTACGGTAACCCGCACCAATATTTTCACCGGCGGTACGAAACTGGTAGCCCTCACGCCGCATACGATCAAACGGGGAAGAACCATCAGAACCTGTGTGGCTGAAGAAATTATTGGTTGCCATATCGGTGGAATGGACGTGGCTGGCTTGCCCCAAGCGACAATCCCAACGCAATGGCGGTACCGGGTTGTACCAGGTACTTCCACATGTGCGCCCCACTGCACGGGCTTCATTATGTGCATTTATCAATGCCAATTCAGTTTCATTCAACGAACAATTGCCGACGATTTCCGGGCCGGTGGTTTCATCCGGTGTAATCAGACGCAGGTTGCGGTAATGACTGTTGTTGGTTTTTCCTGCTGTGTCTTTATCGCTGACAAATACCATCCGTAAATTTTCACCGGTATAGTATTGGCCGACAGGAATCTCAAAGGTTTGATATTGCCCCGGCAATGTATAGGTACCCTGACTGGTCATACCGTATGACTGGGTACCATACAATTGAAAAAGATTATCCGGACTGTAAGCCAAGGTTTCCTGTAATCCGATTGCGTGAATTTCTCCTTCTTCCGTACTCATAAAATCAAATGCCAACACGGTGTCCGGCTCAATGTTGTATGTGGTACTGGTGGCTCGCCAGCGATTACCGGTAATAACCAGGTTCGCTCCATCCGCAACCACAGTTCCATTACGCGAATCCTGCGCGGGTATGCCCACCGTGTTACTGACATCAACCGCAATGGTTGCAGCACTTGCAGGAAGGGACAGACTCAGCGAAAGAGACAAACTCAACCCGCCAACACAACTGATCCACTGACGCAATAACATATTCATAAACAGCCCCTGTACACGTTGATAGACGGCTGAGTGTATCGAGCAATATGAAAAAGCTGGTGTGACGGTGTTCTGGTTTGTCGACTTTCGACATCCAAATCAGCGATTTGAACACTCTAGAAGGATTTACAAGTCAGGTTTAACCGGCTCGTTTGTTTTTATTTTTTAACGTTTTTTAGCCTGCAAAACATTTTGTCGCTATTTTCAATACTTTACGTCGCACTTTCCTTCGCCGACCAAAACCATTCTCTTTTTGTTTGCCAAATATGGTCTTTTGCTCCATCATCCGACCACCTGTATACTTGTATTCAAGCAGGCGTTTATAAGCAGATGAAACGTGCGCGACGCCGAGTTTTGCAACAAGTCGGTGCTGATCATCTATCCAGCGATAAAAATAAAATGGAGATTACATCTATGAGCATCCAGCAGGTTGTCGTTCTATTCAAAAGCCCTCTAGCGTTATTTTTCAGTTTTTTAACCACACTGACAGTGAGCATAGGAACCTATGCCCAAAGCAACAGCATTGAAGTACGTATGCAAGGAACGGCCGGGTCGGAGTCTGTGTCGTTACAGGTTGGCGGCACCACCGTTAATACCTGGACACTCAGTACATCCATGGCGAGTTATACCGCTACAACCAGTTTATCGGGTGAAATTCGCGTAGCTTTTACCAACGATGCCAGTGGCCGCGATGTGCGTGTGGACTACATCAGTGTGAACGGATCAACCCGTCAGGCGGAGGATCAACAAACCAATACCGGCTCTTATAACGGCGGTTGCGGTTTGGGTAGCTACAGCGAGTGGATGTATTGCGGCGGATATATTTCGTTTGGCAGCGTCGGCGCGCCAGCCAGTTCATCGGCAGCATCGGTTTCATCAACGGCATCGAGTGCCTGCGTCAGTACCGGTCAGCAATGCAATTGGTACGGTACAAATTATCCCTTATGCGTTACGACCCAAAGCGGTTGGGGCTGGGAAAATCAGCGGAGTTGCATATCGCGCACGACGTGCAGCAGCCAACCGTCACCCTATGGCATCGTCGGCAACAGCACCTGCCCATCAAGTTCATCCAGCAGTTCAGTGGCGTCAAGCCAGCCGACCAGTTCATCCGTCGCGCCCAGCTCGTCGGTCGCATCCAGTTCATCCAGCAGTTCCCAATCCGACCCGTTGGAACCGGCAGGTATCGAGAACTCCGGTGCAGGTTGTTTTGTGCCTGACTTGCCGGCCTACGCTAACCTGACAACGAGCGCGGCACTCCCCGATCCTTTCCGTTCGCTCGACGGTTCGCGCATTAGCAGTCGCTACGATTGGACCTGTCGCCGCGCTGAAGTCAGCAAGCAAGCGCAGTTTTATGAACTGGGTGAAAAACCTGATCCGTCCACGGCTACCGTTACGGCTTCCGCCAGCGGTTCCAACATAACGGTGAATGTGCAAGCCAATGGCCAATCCATTTCGTTTAACGCCAGTATTCAATTGCCCACCACCGGCAGTGCGCCCTACCCGGCGGTGATCGGTATCGGCGGTTCCAACCTGAATAATTCTGCGTTGCTCAGCCGCGGTGTGGCAGTGATTAATTTCTCCAATAATGACATTGCCGAACAAACCAATGGCAGTTCGCGTGGGCGCGGCAAGTTCTACACGCTCTACGGCAGCAACCATGGTGCGGGTGCTATGACCGCCTGGGCCTGGGGTGTGAGCCGTTTGATTGATGCATTGGAAAAAACGCCCGGCGCGAATATCGATGCTGAGCGTTTAGGTGTGACCGGTTGTTCGCGTAATGGTAAAGGCGCGTTGATTGTGGGTGCCCTGGATGAACGTATTTTGTTGACCATTCCACAAGAAAGCGGCTCCGGTGGTTCAGCTGCGTGGCGCGTGTCCGATGCACAACGGTCTGCGGGACAAAATGTACAAACCCTCAGTCAGATCGTGACCGAAAATGTGTGGTTCAGAAGTTCATTCTCCCAGTTTTCTTCTACCGCAACCCGCTTACCGTTTGACCATCACCAAGTAATGGGGCTCGTTGCACCACGCGCATTGCTGGTCATTGAAAACACGGATATGGAGTGGCTGGGTAACGTCAGTACCTACACGGCTTCTGTCGCCGCCAGGGAAATCTGGACCGGTTTAGGTATTGCGGATCGCATGGGTGTATCGCAAGTCGGCGGACATCAACATTGTTCATTCCCCTCTTCACAACAAGCGGAGGTGAATGCATTCGTGGATAAATTCCTGATTGGCACCGGGAATGGAAATACTAATATCGTGCGCACCGATGGCAACTTCAGCGTGGATCGCGCGCGCTGGATCAATTGGACTACGCCGAATTTACAATAATGCAGTGAAGTGAAAAAGCCGGCAGCCTATGCCGGCTTTTTAATTGGGATGTTTAGTTCCTGTGAGTGAGCTTAAAACCAACAAATGTCAACTTCCGCCACACCCATTCAAGTGGCCCAGAGCGGAAATGTCTCAACCAAAACCACGCCAGTACCATTTGGATTAACCAGCAGGCAACGCCGAGCAACAAACTGGGAACCTGCCCCATAAAACTGTATGCCGCCAGTCCGAAACCGTAATAAACCGGCACAAACACAAGACTTTGTGCAATATAAAACGTTAAGGTTAAGCGACCGGCTGGTGCAAAACACATCAGCAACTGGCGAGAAAAATTGGCTTTGAACAACAGGATAAACAGGAAAACACCAGCGGCTATAAGCGCAAGGTTTTCGTAATAAGTCATCACCTGCCCGGCAGCCCAACGGGGCATACCTTCAGAGGCCAGACTGATCATGCTGCCTTTCAGCACCCATAAAACCAGATAGCTGGCCACTGCCAACAATAGATAAACCATCATCCTTGTTGCCTTGAAATCCGTCTTCTCAAAAAAACCTCTTCTACCCAAAACTGCCCCTACAAACATCAGCCCGATAATATTCCACAAACGACCGGTTTCGATAAAGAAAGCCCATTTACCCCGTTGTCCTTCAATCAGGTTATGACGCAACAGGCCAGGGAAATCTGAATGAGCGAAGACTTCAAAATTGGCCGTCATCAAGTTGGGAAATATCGGACCCGAATAGGACCAGGCAGGCATAAGGCTATACAAGATAATTAAGAGGATCTGCGGGACCTGAATCAGGAAGAAGGCAGCAAATACAACTAACCACCGGGTGGAAAGATGGTGGCTCAGTACCAGTAAAAATCCGCATAACGCCAACAACTGCAAAATATCCCCGGCGTACAACAAGCTGTGTAAATACCCAAATACCAGCAACAAGGTTAGACGCCAGCAAAAACGCAACCGAAAATCCTGTGCGCGACGTTCATAGTTATCCAAAATAATAAAAAAAGACAATCCAAACAACAGCGCAAACAGGCCATAGGCTTTGCCACCAAATAAGAAAAATATCAGGTTGTGCACCCAGCCGGGCTCCGGCTTGTACCAGTAGAGTTCGAAGTACTCCACCATATGCACGATGTAGAGCCCCATCAAGGCAAAACCACGCAGGGAATCTGCAAGCACAATGCGAGGGCGTACGGGAGAAAGGGATTGCGTCATCTGTTTTATCCGCAGTAGATTATTTTTATCGTCAGGATACCGGCGAATGGTCAACCGATATGGGACTGAGAAATTATAAATCAGCTTTTGTTATTAACGGTAAAAAAATAAAAAGCCAGCAATGTCTTATCGCCGGCTTTATGAAATAGGTTTTCAGTATTTAGTTTATTGGTAACCTCGAATAATCACTTGTTGCACCTGATTTTGAGTTTTCGGAATCGTCAGAACAGTGACCACATAACGCTCCCGCCAAGCCTCCCGAACCAGATCCAGAATGCTCTGCTCCCGGCTCCGATAACGGTAGTGAGTTCCCTGATGCATTTCTAACGTAAAGCCTTCAAAATCGCCGAAGTGATCGTAAAGCAATCCACTTATTTTTCCGGTATGAGGCTTAGCTTCACCATCTTTATCAGGTGTATCCCAACCGCCGTATTCCGGCAAAGGCGAATCATCCGCAGAAGAATCATCACTGCCATTTGCATCGGGTTTGTCAGGTAAGAGACCGGGCCAATTGCCATCGGGTGTTGCCGGTACTGCGAGCGGGTCCGCCCCCAAGCCCCTGACCTTATCAGCAATCATATCAACATAACGGAGGAAAACTTTGTACCAGCGGTTTTCCGGTCGCAGTTTTCGCGCACGCCAATACAGCACTGACAACAAGCGCAGGTTTGGAATCAGCATGTTCTTTTTCACATCGACCGGAATCGCGAGTTGGAAAGCGCCGGTGACTTCTCGCCACGGATTAGCTGCCGCTTCGGCAGCCTCTTGAGCACCCGGGATCTCAACCAGCATCAACTGTTCTTCCTGATTGTCAAACTGATAGCCGTTATTGATGACAGCGATATCGACGCGCGGTTTTTTACGGAGATTGGCGGCGACATGATCAAACTCTTGCCGATCAATTCTTTTGTAGATTGGCGGTTCTACCCTGACTCGCCGAATGCGATCAGTAACCTGGCGAACCAATACATCAAAACGCTGCCCTTTTTTCACACCTTCCGGGAATTGGACAGATAACAAGCCGACCTGCCGCTTCAGGTGCTTTGGAATGGGAATATAGCGGGTTCCGCCAGCGGGACACTCAACCGTATGCGCATCCACGACGCGCAGGTTATGCCGGGCATAGAGTTTATCGGCCAGCCTGCAAACCTCGTCCGCTGACCAAGTGGGCACATACAACGTGACATAGGCATCTGGCTGCGCCCAACCTTTCCACTCCAACATCAACTCGTCAGGTTGCAGTGTGTCGGTTATCGGTCGAGGAGTGGCTTCAATTTCGAAGGTGTGCGTGGCAACACGCGAACCGCTGTCACCGGGATTAGCAATTTCACTCAAGGCGACATTTCTTTGCGATAACTTATCGGATGTCCAGGGATTAGCACCATCGGGAATCGGCGTGCCGGCAAATTCAAGTTGTGCAACGATACACTGATGCGCTCCCATCAGATGATCCGCCAAACTGATGTCCGCGCCGCCGGAAACGGGACTCGGCGGCAGGTAGGCATCCTCAAGGTTATTGTCGAGCAAGCAGCCGTAAAAGGTTAAACGTTCGCTGCCCGGTATAGGTTCAATTGTGGCTTTTACATTATCCGGATCGGTCTGATCCGCCGGATTGGCCGTGCGCTGTGCGGAAAAACACGGAAAGGAAATATATTCCGTACCGGTATTGTCAACACCGGGCAAAGCAATGGGGTTGGCCGAGTCAGTGCGCAGATAGCCTTCAATAGGCAAACCGCCTCCCGGTGCTCGGTAGGTTAATGCCGCTGTCGTTTGTGATTGAAAGATCCGGAAAAATAAACGCACGTTGTCCGCCGCTACCGTATTCCCACGCAGACGCACCCGTGCGAGCGCAAAATTATAAACGCGCCGTTCACCACCCGCCGTGCTTGGGTAAATACTTAACGCAGACTCTGCCGCATCGGTCGCCAGCGATTCGAATTGTGCAGCGGTGATATCTGAGGCAAGACTGCGAATAAAATCCAGCGCAGCGGCTCGCGTTCCTTCGCTTAAGGTTCTGCCAAATTTGGAATCTCCAACGCGCATGGGAAAGACGCGCAGATCGGTGCTCAACCAACTGGGATTGGTACCGCCACTGATATCGAGCATGAACGGGTTGGCCGTTTTCACCAATTGGATAAGTGCTGAATCTTCCATGACAAACCCGTTAAGCGACAAATCTGCCGATACAGGAAATAACGTTGTCGCTTCCGGAAATGAAAACGCATCCGTCGACGTAAAACGGACGCGATAGACAAACGTAAAGCGTTGGAATTGATTGGGAAGATCGGGAAATTCACTTTGCACACCCACGCGTTCAATAGCCATATCAGGTACCGACGAAGCGACGTCCGGCGCCCATTGTGCAAGTTGTGCCGCGGAA
>CAMPIG010000090.1 GCA_946886255.1 uncultured Cellvibrio sp.
CAGCATGAAAGCACATTAGTTCAATTATCTCTAAAGGAATTTTTGGTTTGGACGGAGGGCTTGCAATACGGAAAAGAATCAGTGAGCAAAAGAGTATCTGAGCCTCTTCATATTGAATTTTTATGTGGCTCAATTGAAGACTATGATGATGCTAAAACCTATCTGCAAGATATAATAAATTTAACTGGCGCCAATTGGCGAGGATTTAATTCAAAGGCGCAGCCTATATCCATATATTATTCGACACTTATTGCTAAATTTATGAAGCGATTTGAACTGTATGAGTCGGTAGATGATTTTTCTGTACTGTCTCAAGAATCTTTTAATCCATGGTTTTTGTAAGGAGGCATTATGGAAGATGGTTCAATAATGTTTTTACTTGGCGCCGGAGCCAGTTGTGATGCTGGAATTCCAATGGCCATCAAAATGAATGAAAAAGTAGAAGCCCTAATTGCAGAAGACAAGGACTTACAAGAATTATATTTCTTCCTGAAAAGCTCTATTATCTATCAGCGAGGGTTAGAAGGGTCCTTTAATGAACAGGTCGGCGTTGAAGATTTATTAGGAGTTATTGAGGAGCTAAATCAAAAGCATAACAATAAATTATATCCTTTCGTGGGGGCATGGAATCCGCATCTTGTAAAGGTTGCAGGGCATAACTTTTTGAATATAGATCGGCTGGATAAGCAGATACGATCAGGGTTGGTAAATTGGGTTAAGCCACCAAACGGCTTTCGCGATGGGTCATATTTCCAAGGATTGGGTAGGTTTCATGCCCAGTATGGATACTCAATTCCAATATTTACTCTAAATTATGATCTGCTTGTGGAGCGGAATCTTAAAGCTATTAATTTAACAGTGGAAACTGGGTTTGGATCTGATTACAAATGGAATGCTTCGAGATTTGAACGTAACGATGCCGATGATGTCAATTTCTACTTGTATAAACTTCATGGATCAATTGACTGGGAGAGAAATTCTAAGGACAAGGAAGATTTTTTATTCTCTCGTGATGATCCTTGTGAAGTTCCTGATCTAATTTTTGGAGTCAACAACAAATTAAATTCAGGAGACCCATATTTATTCTACGTGCATGAACTGCGTAAATATTCACTAGAAAGCTCTACTCGTCTTATATTTGTAGTGGGATATAGCTTTAGCGATGGATATATAAATAAGTTACTTAGTCAAGCAATTAGACAGAACCCGCGTAAGCGCATTATAAATGTGGCCCCGAATGCAGAAGAGAGTCAAGCTATTGTACTTCAACGGCTAAAATTGGAAAAAAATCCAAACTCGATCATACCTTTAGATTTGACGGGTAAACGTTTTTTTGAAAATGAACTCTCAATAGAATTATGTCAAAAACATGTACCTAAAGATGACGAAGCACCTTTCTAGTAGATAGTTGGGTGTAACGACCCGATCAACCTGCTTTAATCCATTCTTTCCTATGTGACGCAATGAGCACAAAAATGGGCAGGGGAATTAAGCTTCGATCAGCACGGTGTCTTTTTGGGCAACTTCCGCTATTGGCCGATCTGCGACATTAGGGCCGCAAGCTTCGTTTAAAGATGGCCCCGATGAAAGTGAAGATGCCTCGATGTTTTACGGTATTATCCGCTTAACTTAGTGCCTAGTCTTTATTAGACCGCTTCAAACAAAGCTAGGCACAGCGATAGCTTTTCCGTTGCGGCTACGCCTCCACTACAAAGCTGCGCGTGTTGACGACGTTGGGCGAACGATATGGCATTACTAGCGGAACTGAAAGAACGAGCGCGCCATCTCAAGGCGGAGACTTTTGCGCTTTACCTTGCTGCACGTGATCCAAGAACACCCTGGTATGCAAAGCTTATCGTTGCTGACATTGTTGCTTATGCCTTCAGCCCTATTGATCTGATTCCCGACTTTGTGCCGGTTCTTGGTTATCTGGATGATCTCATCCTCGTACCAATGGGTATCGCTCTGGCCATCAAGTTGATCCCCATTCAGTTTTGGCCGAGTACCGAGCGCGGGCACAGGAAACCATCCAGAATGGAAGGCCCGTGAGCCGGGTTGCAGGTGCAGTCATTGTTGCAATCTGGCTGGTGTTGGCTGCGCTCAGCATCGTGTGGGCCTATGAAGCATTCATGGTGCAATCGTGAGCCGCCCAAAAACTAATATGCGGACCGCAGGCTTCGCGCTATTTAACTGTTATATGTAAGAGAGATTTAATGCAAAAAGAAGATGCTGAAAAATTAGGCATATTGATGATGCAGATAAATGCACAGCTCGACCAAAGCGTTGCTTTTGTTCAAGATAAAGGCAGCGAATCTGAGCTAAAGGAATATCGACTAATGGCTGCCCAAGCAATGGGCAGGGTTGTTGATATACTCAACTCAATGTATGAGGAGCATCCGTCATTGAAGCCTAAGCAGGTCGGCGGCACATACGAGGTAGACTCCAAGATATTTTCAAACAAGTTCTACCAGCGGTGAAAACTTATAACAATTCGTGCCAGTCGGACAGCTTGTTCCGCGGCTCTCTGTGTTAGGTCATAAGTAAAGAGCATGATTCAATTCAATGAAACAATAGTGGCGCTTCTTAACGACTACTTTGTGAAAAGTAAGCAGTATGTCGAGTCCGTTCGTTTGTCATCTTTTGGATTCAGCATTCAATTCGTAGATTTCGATATCAATTGCGAGGAAAAAGTTTTTGCAAAGATAGGTGGTGAATCCTATGAATGGGATGATGCTCCAAATTCCGGTCCATGGGGTGCTTTTGGTCGTCAGCTGGCAGTAAAGGCTGAGTTAAAGTCACTACTGTTATTATCAATAACCTTTGAAAGTGGCGATTCTATTCAAATAGAAACCAAAGAACATCAATACGAGTCCGTTATTTTTAATTTTCCGCCGAAGGAAGACTCAATTGTTATGGAAATATTTTAGTGGCAGAAAGGTCTAAAAACTAATATACGGACCAGAGGGCCTGCACTATTGAACTGTTATGCAAGGACACTATGAGGATAGTATTGGTAATACTTGCAGCACTGCTGTCTTCCTGCTCATACTTAAAATATGAACTGGAGTATGCATCTCATAGGAGCGAAGCAAAGGAGTACGACAACTATTTGCCGTGGACTAAGGCCAAGCCCGAAGTTATGTCGCATTGCAATGATGTTCGGTCTATCTTTCAAGGGCATAGTCGGGTGGTTGGGGTGTCATTCGATGGTGGGTCCTCTATCACTACTATCGCACCTGAAATCGACCAAATTCTCGACGTAATACGTAGCTGTCGAGGTAGTTACGACGGAATAGTTATTCTAATGGAGTAAAAATGCGTAACCAGGCACACCAATACGCCACCGCAAGCGGTGGCAGAACGCTCGCAAGCTCGCGCCTTCGTGTGCGGCGTTAGGCAGCTAAGGAGCCACGTCGTGACGTTGATATACCGAATGCTCCCATTGTCGGCTCAAGTCTGGGGGCTTCGGATACTCGGCATTGCTATATTTTTGCTTTCGATGGCAGGTTCGGGCATCCCAGCAATGGCCTTTACGCTGGCTTGGGGTATGAATGGTCTGTCCTTTTATGCACTAAGTCGAGGTGCTCTGCGCTTACCTCGCTTTCTCGAAGCGGTCCAACCTATGGAGCCGATATTCTACAGATGGCTCGGCGTCGGGCTGGTCAAACGGGTCGTTGCGACCCGCATCTGGCCCTTAATGTGGGGCCTTGAACCGCCTCCTAAGCCAAAAAGCCGTCAAGAACTTTTGGAACGTACCGAATCCACGACGAAGGACGCAGAGGTAGGCCATGGGGTGACTTTCATATTGGTCCTTTTTATCGCACTGATCTTTTTAGCTGTCGGGAAGTTTTCTGAGGCCGTATGGGTTTTCGCATTCAACTTATTGCTCAATGGCTATCCTGTCATGCTCCAACGCGTTAATCGTTGGCGGGTACAGCAAGTCCGCGCGCCAGCCGCAAGGACAACCTGACAAATGAGGAGGCGTCGATGTTTAAGTTCATCTCCCTGCCGCCTAACAACGGCGTTTCAAACGGAGCAAAATGCATTATCACGTCTTTTGCTTGCGCAAAAGCTGCGCCAACGCGCTTTGTCCGTTGAACAGCGACGTTATGTGTAGATCAATATGAACAAGCTAACCCCAGAACAAAAGAAATTATGGAAGCGAATAGCACAGATTTTATGGGAAAAATGGGATCCGATAGGAGTTTACGAAGAAGGTAGCGAATGGAACGACGAATACGACAACTACGTACCACATATTTTCCGTTTGGCTATTGAGAGCAATGATCATAGTCGTATAGCATCATCGCTTACGGCCACCACAAATCAAAATATTGGTTTAAGCGCAAAAGAAAACAATGATCGTGACATCAAAGTGGCGAAGTTAATACTTGATGCAAAGAAGGAAATATTAGGCTAACGTCTAAATACATAATCAATTGCTCAAGTACACTCCGGGCCTTCGGCCCTCTACGGGACGCCAAAAGCTTGCGCTTTTATTGTCCCTTAGCAAAGGCGTTAGAGGGAATACGTGCAACTAACTAAAATTGTATTCACGCTATCAGTAGCACTCAGTACGTTCTGGGTCTCAGGGTTTATATTTGAAGCTAATTATAAAAGTAGTAACGAGACTGCATTTGGCTTGTTGTTTGGTTTAGTGGCTGGTGCAGCAGTTTATTTTTATATCTTTATTAAAAAGCCTTCATTTTTTTTCGCTGTTGCACCGAACTGGAAAACTTATAGTGTCTTTACTTTAATTGCGTACATATTGTCAGTTCCGCTTGGCCTTTTCATAGGCCATCTTTATGTTTATATGTCTTTCGGCGAAATTAAAGGGGCTAGCGGCGAAATATCTGTACTCCTCAGCTTGATGGCAGTGTGGTTTCCACTTTGGTGGTCACCGGCCTTAGGCATTATCTTGGGGCAATTTTATGAAATCAAAAAAGCCTCTAACAAATCATTGCCCCAGACAAATTGTAAGTAGCGCTTATGCAGTATCGCTACGCGAAGTTTACTGCAACGGGCTACAAAGCAATCAAATGGATGGTTGTAAGTTGCGCCTTTGCCATTCCGCTTCGCTTCATTTTATGGCAAATGCGCAACTTAAAAACCACCGTTTACCGCGGCGTTAGAGCTAAAATGAACAACGTCGTACTCGTGTTGCTTATCCCTCTCTTGCAGTCATGCGCAAATAGCTTGATCGTCTTTGAAAAAGGAAGTTGGGATGAAACCGGAGTTTCAAAGCAAGTATTTCAAAAAGCCGGTGAAAATGCGATTGACTGTGGATTTCACAACTTATTAAGTAAAGAAGGTAAGAAGTCTATAAAAGTCGGCTTCGAATGTGTCAGGAGGGCTATTTCCCAAAATAAGAGTTTTATGTTTGGAACATATAGAATACCACTTGATTCTTACGCAATGGAGATTTTAATAAAGCCACCATCTGACAATTATTGGACCATTGTTTATGATCGAATGCTAGATGAAGATGAATCGCAGTTATGGTTGCATGCTTGCAAATCGGTGAAGTTGTATAGGCACCAATTAAGCTATGAGGGCAAACAGTGCAGTGAAAAGACTAATGCGGAATGGCTCTAACAATTTTGTCCATTTGACGTTTTGATCTACGTTCCGTTTTGGGGTGGCTACGCTACTTTACCCCAAAACTCCACTTCAACCAAAACGCAAATGACAAAGGCGTTACGACAAAAGGTGCGCAGAATGAAAATTGGAAAGCGGCAAATTTTCTATTCCTGCCTCATTCTGCTATCCGGCTTCGTTGCATGGCATTCACTCGGCGCTTTGGGGGCCTGCGCCCACTTCAATTTGCCCGGCTTTTGTAATGACCTATTAGGCGTATCGTCAGCTGAAGAAATCGATCGCCTCATGGGGCAGTGTAGGCGTCTTGGGAACTTGTCGACTGAACTGTGCCACTACACCTATACTTTGGGTTTATCCTCGATGATGTTAGGCGCAGTAACGTTAGCGTTTAGCATCCGAGCGCTCATCAACGCAAATATTGAGGATAATTGGAGCGATGAAAACTCATAACCAGGCGCATCAGTCCGTCCCCGTCGGGCACAGGACGCTCGCAAGCTCGCGCTTCTGTGCGCAACGTTATGCAAGGCAGGTAATGAAATACTTTCTAATACCACTCAGTTTTACTTTGTTTTCTTGTGCAAGCTATAAAGTTGAGACATCAAGCGAATTTGATTTCACGAAAATTGATGGAAAGAAAGAACAGAGCATTACTCTGAAAAAGGTTAATGACTTTCCTCAAGGAGGCCAGTGTTTTGAGCCAATGCTTTTTGTGTTAACCGTAGGGATCGTGCCAACTCACTGCGTAGATGATTATAATGTAGAGGTGGAAGGAGAAAGCCTTGGATCTACAAAAGTTACCACGATGTCAGGCTGGATACCTCTTTTTATGGCAATGTTGCCAAAATGGAAATATGGTATTGAACCTAAAATTACAAAAGAACTTATCAGTGAGCCGAAAAAACAATAGAAATGCATAACAAAAGTAGCTAATTGAGATTATGAGCCAAAATACATTATATATAGCAGAGCCGATGTTCTCTGAAAGACTTCAAAAATTTGATAGTGAGTCAATTTTTCCTCCAATTAAAAAAATTGGAGTTACCACTGACCATCCAGGGCGCCGCGAAAGGGAGCTGTTGGGTACTTTAAGTCCCATAAAAGTATCTATTGTTAAAGCATGGACTGATATAGATGCAAAAAGAGTCGAGTCTATGCTTCACACAATTCTTGATAACACTCGTCTTGATGGTGAGTATTTCTGGGATGGAAATGAAACTTTGGTTGATGCGGTCACTGATTTTATTGAGGCTTATCATCCTGAAGCAAAAGAAGTTGGTATAGCCGATGAGGCAGATGTTACTGCAGCTGCTGAGGCCGTTCATAAAAAGAACTCACAGAGAATATATACCGAAGTTATACCCAGTTTAGATGAGCTATCAATTAAATACAGCATTAATAAAACAGGTCGAGGAGTAAAGTTCAGACTTGGAGAATATGTTCTTGCGCTTGGTGGAAGAACTGCTGGCAGATACACCCTTACTATTTGGTCAAAGACAAAAGCAACTGAGCAAGCGCTTCAGGACTTTGAGCATTCACAGGGGCTTTCTGCTAATGGTTCTGAGGATAGTAATCGTCGCGCAAGAATTCCAATGAGTAACATACAGGTTATTATTGAATCAATCTCAAAATACGTTAGAGAAAGCCGTGCTTAACAAAGCATTGCAGCGGACAAGCCGCTGAATGCGGCGTTAGGCTGCACATGATACACCCTTGCCTACCAAACAATAGGATCAACAGAATGTTCACACGGCGCGACTTTTTGATTACATCCATGGCAGCGAGCTCACTTCTGGCCATGCCTGCTGCCGCAGAACCTGCTACGCGTCGCTTTGATGCCGCCGAGCGGCTTGGGGCGTTAGAAGTGGGGCACGCGCGCCTCGGCGTTTGTTTTCTTGACACAGTTACCGGTGAAATCAGCGGTAACCGCATCGAGGAACGCTTTGCTATGTGTTCATCGTTCAAGCTTGCAATGGTTGCTGCCTGCCTGCGCGAAGCAGACAACGGGCGCTTGAACCTGGAGGAGATACTGCCCTATTCAGAGGCAGATCTTCTGCCTTGGGCACCAGTCACGAGAAAGCAACTCGCCAAGGGTGGTCTGAGTATTGCCACTTTGGCGCAAGCGGCTCAGGAAATGAGCGATGGCGTTGCCGCCAACCTTTTGGTTAAGCGCCTAGGCGGCCCTAGCGCTGTTACCACAAAGTTCAGAGAAATGGGCGATACGGTCACCCGCCTTGATCGCTATGAGCCGGATCTGGGCCTGGTTCTTTCCGCCGATACTCGCGACACCACCTCACCTCTTGCTTATGCGCAACTTGTCAGGCGAATTTTGACTGGCAGTATTTTACGGCCCGATTCGCGCGAACGACTTCTGGGGTGGACGCGAAATACAATCACGGGTGCTCGGCGGTTGCGAGCCGGCCTCCCTACTGAATGGCGTACTGGGAATAAGACGGGGACTGGGCGCGAGGAGGGGACGACCAACAAGTGCAATGACGTCGCTATTACTTTTCCTCCCGGCAAAAACCCAATCATCATCGCAGCTTATTTCGACAGCGGCGAATACACGGAAAAAGTAGAAGCGAGGCATGAAGCTGTCCTCGCTGAAGTGGGAAAGATTGCTGCCGAATGGGCCATAAGTTAGTCGCGCGGATTACTTTTCCGTTGATTCCATATTCGACAAGTGAGGCCTGACAAACATATTAATCGGACAGCTTGGGCTACTGGTATTGGACTTCCCAGGCTCTCGTGAACAAGCCTAAGCTACAATCTTTATCAATGGGATTTTTACAAGACTAACAGCATCTCAATGCAGTCATCACCATGAAAGACGGGTTGCTACACGCGCCTCATCAGCGTGCAATAAAAACGACCAGCCATTGCGCTCACACAGCCGCTGAACGATACCCAGGCCCAGGCCATATCCATGAAGCGACGACGCCTCGGTCGGCGCGTGCCGCTCATCAGCGCTTACTTGATTGGTGACTAATAGCTCGCGCTCTTTGATGCGAATGGTGATCGGTCCCTGCCCGGCGAGCGTGTGCTCGAACGCATTTCGCACCAGATTATTGACCACGATGGAAAAAGCCTGTGGATGCCCGCAGACTTTGGGTTGTGCGAGTTGGTCGATTTCAACATCGACCAACTTGCCGTTCAGCAAGTGGCGCTGCTGTTCTATCGCCTGGCTCACCAGCGGCATCACCAAAAACTGCTTATCATACAAACCGTCGTCGGTTTCGCGAGCGAGGCACAAGAACATTTCAATCGTGGTTTTCATATCGAGCGTCGCGCGCCTCACTCGATCTACCAGTTTCTCATCGGCTACTGACAAATCGCTTTGTTCCAGCAGCTCAAGTGCGCCTGTTATCACCGTGATCGGCGTCCGCAACTCATGACTGGCTGAATCGGTAAAGTATCGTTCTCGCGCAACAAATGCGCTGATACGCTCAAGGGTCTTTTCGATGGTCCCGGCGAGCATGCCAACCTCATCATCGCCGAACCGGCTAGACTGTATGCGTTTATGATCTTCAGCCGATAAATGTTCTACGTCGATGTCCGCGACCACTTTGGCGAGTTGCGCAACGGGGGCGACAGCTCTACGCATCACAATAATTCCCAGCCCGAAACCAAGAACACCGAGCGTACCCACGACACCGGTGATAACAAGCAGCCACCACCAATCCCCTGACGACGCAGCTTCGACCCCGGCAACGTCGAAAACCACAAATGCGTGCGACAGTTCATTGTCGGCTGACGGCTCTTCATTGTCGGCAGCCGGCTTTTCACTGTCGATAGATAGCACGGCGACATGCAGCTCTTCGGGTTCGAATTCGTACAACCCTTCCTCGGGATTTGTCTGCGCCCATTCCCTGAGTGATTCTGGCAAGCTCTCAACCTTGTCGTATCCGCGAAGGTTCGTCGTGATAGAGGGGTAGCTCCGTGCGGCATGCTCTAGCTGACGCACTAGCACATGATCTTCGGTCAACTTGATCGCAGCGAAGAAAGCGAATCCCCAGGCCACGCTGAGGACAGCAACGCACAATGCAAATGCAATGGCGACACGCTTGCGCAGACTATGCCGGTACATTATTGACTATCCTCTGCAATATTAGGCTCTGCATTACCAGCTTCGGCAATTCGGTACCCGATGCGATGCACCGTATGAATTAGCGGGCTATCAAACGGCCTATCGATAGCCTGTCGCAGTTTGTACAAGTGCGAGCGAAGCGCATCACCATCGGGGCGTTCGTCAGCCCACAACAAGATTTCGAGATCATCACGAGACACAACAGACGGCGCCGCTTCCATCAGTCGTTGAAGTAGCTTCATGCAAGCAGGGGTGAGATCGATATGCCGGCCCGCGCGATGCACTTGCAGCGTGGACTTGTTCAATGTCAGATCACCAACGGTTAATAGCTTGTCGGTTTTTCCGTGACTGCGTTTGTACAGCGCCTGCAGTCGCGCATGTAGCTCTTGTAATGCGAATGGCTTAACCAAATAGTCATCGGCTCCCGCCTCGAAACCCTTAAGTTTATCGTCGAGCGTGTCTCGCGCCGTTAGCATAAGCACGGGGGTTTCTACTTCAGCATCAGTGCGCAGCTTTTGGCAAAAACGTAGGCCATCCATCCCAGGAAGCATCAGGTCTAGAACAATAATGTCGAACGGGTTCGTCAACGCCAGGTGCATCGCGCTTATACCGTCATAGGCAAAATCCAGAATATAGCTATGCTTTTCGAGATAGGCGGCAATGTTCGCACAAATGTCGCGGTTATCTTCGACAATCAACGCTCTAATCGGCGCCGCACCAAGCGCGTGTCTCATATGCTGTTCCCCCTTACCAGACATGATTTACCAAGCGCGATTTACCAGGCATAGTCCAGACGCAGACCGACAAGCGGCTCGGCTTCGTTTTCATCTTCCACGTTAATGCCGCGGCGGTAGTCAAACTCGGTGTCGTCGCTCGACGATGCTGCCGTTACGTTGATGACATCGAGAAAGGTTGTTACATCGATGGGGCCAAATGCGCGCCGATAGTCAACGCGAATGTTCACCAAGCTGTAAGCGCTTTTGCGACCGACATTACGCTCAGTGATCTCTTTTGAGTAGCGCAGAGGTTGTCCCGGCCCCAGCACGTCTGAGTGAATAATAAATTCTTCGTCTGGCCTGCCGGAAAGATATTTGTAGCGCGCGGCGACCTTCCAGCGGTCGTTGATTTCCCAGGTCAGGCCGAGGGTCGCGACATGCTCGCGGCTGAAGTCGGCAGCCAGGTCACCGCGACCATCCTTCCGGTCAATGACGGCATCGTTGTACGAGTAGGTTGCGGTAGCGTAAAGGCCTTCGGTAATCGTACCCCTGGCCACGATATCGACACCGTAGGATGTGCCGTCGCCAATGTTAGCAAATGTTCCGCTAACGCGATCAAGGTCTACCACCAGGTTGTCGAGGTTTTGATAATAGGCTTCAGTCAACACCGACCAGTTGCTGCTCGGGAAAACTTCAAAACCGACACTACCGTGTGTGATTTCTTCGTTCTTGAGGTCGTTCTCCGGGTTAGCGGCAAGATCTAAAAATCGTGGCGACTGATGAAAGAGCCCTGCCGTCGCAAAATACCTAACCGTAGTACTCGGCCGCCAATTGACACTGAACCGGGGCGACGCGAAGCTTTCATCTGCAAAACCGTCTCGTTCGAACCGCACGCCTGTGCCAAATTCCCAATCACCGCGTTCAAAAATTTGTTCTACATAACCTGCGTAACTTGTTTCTTTTTGACTGAGTGAAGCGTTGGTGTCGGCGGGAGTCAGCACAATAAAATACTGATCGGGGTCTGGTCTAAAGTCATCTTCGTCGTAGGTAAAGCGAATCCAATCGCCATCCAGGACCGTGTTGTAGTCCAGTTCAAGTTGCGTTACGCGAACACCGGCACTGAACACGCCCCATTGATTCAATGTTTCAAAATCGCTTCGCCAGCCGATCTCCGTTTCCTCTTCACCGATGGTAATAATGTTCTCCCGCACCGGAAAACTGGACGCGGGTGATCCCTCAGGGACGAGATCAGGAAATGCTTCACCCTCTGAACTAATCTTGTCGCTTGTGCGGTAGTAAACCTTGTTGGTCCAGACAGCGTCTTCACCGACCAATGATCGCAATGTCAGTCCATACAAATCACTATCTTGTTCAGAATCCTGAAGTGCAGCATCTTCGAAATTGGGTGACGCAAAAACATGAGTCACCCCGCGAGTATAGTCTTCGTGTGTATCTATCAAAAGAACCTCAATCGTGTTGTTCTCGTTGATGGGTGTGACCGACTTTACGATGATGTCTCTCAATACAGGCTCGCCAATGTCGAGTTCTTCGATCGTTTCAAACAAAGCGCCGAAATCCAGGCGTCGAGCAGAAACGAGCATCGTTGCGTCTTCAGTGATACCGCTAGGGCCGTCGTAACCCACTTCATAGCCCGCAAGATCGAGACGTAGACTGGCTGAAGGGCTTGGGTTGCCATCGGCGACTTCCAGTTTGAGTAGCGATGCCGCCCGACCGCCATAAGCCGCACCCCACCCGCCCGGTGAAAACTCTGCACCACTGATGACATTCGGTGCGAAAATCGAGAAACGGCCGCCGCCACCGACATCTTCCTGTTCACCGAGTGATGCATCAAAGTGCACCGCTTTGTCAAAAGGAAAATCATCAACGAATAATAAATTATCTCTTGGGCCACGGCCGCGTACGCTAAAGTTCGCGAATTCACCGGTGGATGCCAAGCCAGGCAACCCGTCCAGCGATAGAAGCGGATCTGCGCCACCGCCAACGGCACTTCGCAACGCTTCTCTATCGAGATAGGTGCTTGAAGCTGATGAAGCTACATCAGCTTGCCGTCCCAGAACCACAAATTCCTCAAGTGCCTGCGCGCCGCTCGCATCGAGGAGCGGCACGAGCCGCATCCGCAGGATGATGACGCGCGGC
>CAMPIG010000091.1 GCA_946886255.1 uncultured Cellvibrio sp.
ACGATTAAAGGCTTCGTTGACGATGTCTTTGGTAAGGTGCGGGGCAAACTTCTCGATGAAGTCGTACATGAATCCGCGCAGGAAAGTACCGCGCCGAAAGCCAAGCTTGGTCACACTGCTCTGGAACAGATGACTGGCATCCAGCGCTACCAAGTCAGAATCCACCGACTCGTTGTAAGCCATCTTCGCGATGATTCCAATACCCAAACCAAGGCGCACGTAAGTCTTGATTACGTCCGCGTCTGCCGCCGTGAATACCACTTTAGGGGCCAGTCCGCGATTGATAAAGGCTTCATCCAGTTTGGAGCGACCGGTAAAGCCGAACACGTAGGTCACGATCGGATGCTTGGCCACATCTTCCAATGTGAGGTGGGAAATCTGGGTCAGCGGATGATTGCGGGGTACCACAATACAGCGATTCCAGCGGTAGCAAGGCATCATGATCAGATCGCTGAACAGCTCCATGGCTTCTGTCGCAATAGCAAAATCAACAGTGCCATCCGCCGCCATCTCGGAAATCTGCATGGGCGTGCCCTGATGCATGTGCAGTGACACTTCCGGGTACTGGCGGATAAAAGAGCCGATCACTGGTGGCAAGGCATACCTTGCCTGCGTGTGGGTGGTGGCAATGGACAAACTGCCTTTACGCTCGTTACTGAATTCCTGGGCGACCTGCTTGATACTTTCAACTTTACGCAGAATCTCCCCGGCTGTTTTGAGGATGGCCTCACCTGCCGGTGTGATCCGGGTCAGGTGTTTACCGCTACGAGAAAAAATCTCTACACCCAGCTCATCCTCCAGTAAGCGTATCTGCTTACTGATCCCTGGCTGAGACGTATACAGGCTTTGGGCAGTAGCGGACACATTGAGATCGTGATGGGCTACTTCCCATATATAACGGAGTTGTTGAAGCTTCATAAGCCCTCCAGATGGCCCCTCTTCTTAGTTAGATGTTGTGGGTAGTTCTTGTCACCGCGTCGGGACTAACCGATGCAGGTAGACAAAAGGACTCGTGTTATAAAAATTAATTGCATTATTCGTCTACAGAATAGTTGGCATTTTACACTTTGCCAATTGACGGCTAACACAACCGACTTTCTATAACTTTAGACTATATCCAGAAATTTAATAGTTTTTGTAGAACAGGTCTCGATTTACCGACTATTGCAGTGGTTCGTTAGCAATTCCGTGGGGAACGTGACCGGTGGCCACATGTTCGCTGGCGGAGTCGCAATGCATACGTTGATCATCAAAGAAGACATCGGCTCCATAAGCTTTCAGGAATTGCCCCTTGGCCAGTCCACCCAAAAAGAGCGATTCATCAATACGAATGTTCCAGGCGCGCAAGGTGCGAATCACCCGTTCATGCGCCGGGGCGGAACGGGCCGTGACCAGCGCCGTGCGGATCGGGCAAATATCACCGCTGAACTCAGCTTGCAGGCCCTGTAAAGCCGTCAGGAATTCCTTGAAAGGCCCCCCGCTCAGAGGTTGTTTCGCAGATAATTTTTCACTTTCAGTAAATGCACTAAGTCCTTGTTTTTTAAAAATTTGTTCTGCCTCATCCGAAAAAAGAACCGCATCGCCATCGAAGGCAAAACGCAGCTCATCGTGTTCGGCCTTATTTTTGGATGCGATCAAGGTGGCTGCCGCCATGCCATGGTTCAACGCTTGACGCACATCCTCACCATCGGTGGAAAGAAATAAATGGCAACCAAAAGCAGACGCATAACGATAAGGCGACACACCCCCGCAAAAAGCAGCGCGGGTGATGGTTAACCCATAATGCTCGATAGAGTTGAATACCCGCAGGCCTGTATCAGCACTGTTACGGGACAAAAGAATAATCTCCACACGGGGATCGCCGCCAAGCCGTTCATTAACCCGCAAAAGCTTTTTCACCATAGGAAAGGCGTCACCGGGCAGCAAAACATCATCTTCATGCTCGATCTGGTGCCGGGCGTAGGCTTCCAGTCCTTCCTTTATATAGACCTGGTGGCTGTCGTCCAGATTAAACAACGCGCGCGACGAGATCGCTATCACCAGCTTGTTACCAAAACCTGAGGGCATAGTGGGTCCAACTTGTTTATTGATAGGCGCAGTTATACACGATTGATCACGCGTTGATAATGGGGTCAGGGTAACAGGATGCTGCATCCCAGCGTCTGACGATTTGCTAATTCGCGCTGTGCGCGGGGCGCCTCGGCAAGTGGATAGCGCTGATGGATATCCACGTGCAACCAGCCTTTTTCCATGGCATCGAACAACAACTTCGCCAAGGCGCCCAGTTCGACCGGCGTGCGGGTGTAGTGAGCCAGGGTTGGACGGGTCAAGTAGAGAGAGCCTTTTTGCGCGAGCAGCAATGGACTGAAGTCCGACACCGCACCGGATGCATTACCAAAGCTTACCAGCAAGCCACGCGTTGCCAATGAATCCAGAGAGGCCATGAAAGTGTCCTTACCGACGGAATCGTAGACTACCGGAACGCCGATACCATCCGTCAAGGCCCTGACCCGCGCGGCAATGTCTTGCTCGCGATACAGGATAGTCTCAGCACAACCGCGCGATTTCGCCAGCTCCGCTTTTTCTGCCGACCCGACAGTGCCAATTACGCGCGCGCCCAATTGACTCGCCCATTGACAAGCCAACAACCCTACTCCGCCCGCCGCTGCATGCCACAACAGCGTTTGACCGGCTTGAACCTGGAAGGTGTGGTGCAATAAATAAGCAGCAGTTAGGCCCTTCAACAACACCGCAGCCGCTTGTTCGTCAGAAACAAAATCCGGTAACGCGATGAGCCGATCTGCATCAACAATATTCGCTTCAGCGTAAGCTCCCACAGCGCCTTGGCAATAACCGACTCTGTCGCCCTCCCGCCAACGGGATACACCCGCCCCCACCGCCTCAACAATACCCGCCGCTTCCTGGCCAATACCACTCGGCAATTTCAGGGGATATAAACCGCGACGATGGTATATATCGATAAAGTTCACGCCGACCGCTGTGTGGCGGATGCGGACCTGGTTGGGAGCGGGGTCGGGAAGGGATACCTGCCGGAACTTTAATACATCTTCATCACCGTACTGATCAATTCGATATGCCTGCACCACAATTATTACTCCTCTTTTCAACGATGCGCGACCACCTTTTATTCATCAAGGCTCAGCCAGTTGTAGATGAAAAAATATTCAGCACGTGGCTTTTTTGTAGCGTGCGTGCTTTCGCTAAAAATCGACTTTAACAAAACCTTCATAAAACTGTCGCCTGAAAGTCATAAACGATAACGATCATAGGCGCCAACCAAATGAGATGTTTCGCACATTATTTCAAAACTAAAACGTGCGGACGCTTGGAGTTACTTCCGTAAATTTTTTTGTGACCCCTCTATCAGGAGTGTTAGACCTATGAAGATGACGCATATCGTGAGCGCAACTGCCCTCGCCGTTTTACTGACCGCCTGTGGTGGTGGAGATATCGAGGTTGATGCACGCAACCAATCCAACACAGACAACTCTGTTGGTGACAACAGCAACAATAATACTGGTGGCGGCAACCCCGGCGGTACAACCAATCCATGTGCTTCATACACTGATGATGAGGGTGCCACCTTTCGCGGCTCCTACAGTGCACCAAACTGCACCTACGGTAGCACATTCGTCAGCTTGGCTAAGCCTTACACCGGCTCAGAAGAGCTGGTTTTCACTGCCCTTGAAAACGATGGCGTCCACATTTTCACCGACAGCCTCGTCATCGGTCGCAATTACAGCAACGACGCCGACCTGGCAGCAGCTGGCCTCGCCCAAGGCGGTGACGGTTCAGTTCTTCGCCTGGAAGCGGGTACCGTGCTGGCATTTCGTTCCAGCGATGATTACATGGTTATCAATCGCGGTTCACAAATTTTCGCCGAAGGTACGGTTGATGCGCCCGTAATTGTCACATCCGACAGTGACGCGGTTGACGACAATGTAGGCCCAGAAGACGTTCAACAATGGGGCGGCATGATCATCAACGGTTTTGGTGTAACCAACAAGTGTTCCTACACCGGCACCATGATGGATGGCAACCTCGCTACTTCTGACTGTCACGTTGACGCCGAAGGTAAATCCGGTGCAGGCCAAACACAATACGGCGGCGCTAACAATGCCGATAATTCCGGTGTGCTGAATTACTTCATCGTTAAACATACCGGCGCCCAAGTTGCTCCTGGTAACGACCTGAACGGTATTTCTTTCAATGCTGTTGGCTCGAGCACTGAAGTAAATTACTTGCAGGTTTACTCAACCTACGACGACGGTATCGAGTTTTTTGGCGGTGCAGTTAATGTTTCGAATTTCGTTGCAATGTACGTTCGCGATGACTCGATCGACATCGACGAAGGTTATATAGGTACTATCGATTACGCTCTGGTTATTCAAGGTGAAGAAGATGGCGACCACTGTATCGAGTCTGACGGTATCGGTAGTTACGGCGACATCTCTGCCGATGCGCAAAATGATCTGGTTGCTCGCGGTCTGAACAGTCGTGCCACCATCAAAAACCTGACCTGTATTGTGTCGCCCAATGAAATGGGTACTCACGACGCGGGTCACGGCTGGCGTATTCGTGAAGCTCACTTCCCAACCATTCAAAACGCTATTTTGACCACCGCTTATCAGGCCGACGGCGCTGCCGGTACTGCAAACTACTGTGTGCGTATTGAATCAGCTCAAGGCTTGCAAGCTGCACAAGATGGTGACCTGGTGATTGAAGAATCCATCATTGCTTGTCAAGACCTTACCGCTGGTGGCCCGCTGCCAGATGGCACCACCACGCTGGCATTCCTGCAAGCGAGCAATAACGTAATGCAAACCGCTGAAACCGGTGAAGACCCGACGGCTGCCAGTAATCCGGCTCTGGTTATTCTGGATGGTTTCTACTCTCTGGCCATTGGTGATGTTGTTGTGAACAGCGCACCGACCACCGTTGTGCCCACCGAGGGTCGCACCTTTGTAGGCGCAGTAACAGCGGACGACGACTGGACCGCTGGCTGGACCTACGGCTTGCACCCGGAAAATCGTGCACAACCGCTGTGGTTTGAAGCTGAATAATTCGGCCAACCCACTGAGTAGCAGCCGATTGCCGTAATCAGAAGGGCGCCTTACGGCGCCCTTTCTGTTAGGCAGCTCGTTAAGTTGACAAAACAGGTCAGTCAGATGAACACAAAACGTTATAGCAATCACCCGCTCCTCACCGGGTTCACGGTGAGCTTACTCAGCATGACCATCAGTTCGGTGGTACACGCACAGGATGAGAACGCTGCGCCAGGCATAGTTGCCCCGCCGATTTTGGAAGAGATGATCGTTCAGGGACGTCTGCAAACCGGTGCACAAAGTGTTGTAATGGAGCGCATGCAGGAAGCCGTAGCTGCAGATCTTATCGGCTCCGAACAAATTGGTCGTGTAGGCGACTCAACCGTAGCCATCGCCCTCACCCGTGTTCCAGGTGTGACACTGGTTGACGATAAATTTGTTTTTGTGCGCGGCTTGGGTGAACGTTACTCCAGCACCAGCCTCAATGGCGCGATGGTGCCCTCGCCCGATCTCTCGCGCAACGTACTACCACTCGACATATTCCCCACATCTATCGTCGAATCGCTGTCTATTCAAAAGGCTCCTTCTGCGAACAAACCTGCGGCTTTCGGTGGCGGTAGTGTTGATATTCGTACCAAGGGTATTCCAGACGAGTTTGTGTTCTCTGTAGAGGTTGGTACGGGAATGAACACTGAGTCATCAGAATTTTTAACTTACAAAGGCGGTTCAGATGACCGCTGGGGTAAAGACGATGGATCGCGCGATCTTTCAGATAATCTCGAAACAGCGCTTGATACCTATCGCGGCAATTTCACACCGGGCAACATCAACTCACTCGGGGGATTGAATTCAATTCAGGAAGCGCGAGCAGTCAACCGCAATTTAATTCTTGAGTTGAACCGCGATATTTCTTTACGAAAAACCGATGGCGAGCCAGACATCGAAGGCGAAATAAATATCGGAAACAAATATTACTTGCCTAATGAGATGGAAATCGGCTTTTTGGCAGGCGTTGCCTATGACAGCGAATGGCGTAATAATCAGGTCACCCAACGTAAATTGATTGATCCGGAAAACCGCGTACTGTTTGAAGATGAAAGCGTTTACTCTGTCGATATAACCGGAAATTTCAGTGTCGGTTTAAATTTGAACACCGAAAACAAAATTGAAACCACCAGCATTTTTCTGCGTAATACCGATGACGAAGTCTCCGTTGCAGATTACTTTAATGCGAACAACCTGCTTTCCGAAGGGGTCGGTAATCGCAACAGCGATATTCGTTATGAACAACGCGAGATGGAGATCCATCAAATCCATGGTGAGCATGAATTTGGCTGGGATACCATCGATAATTTAGGACTCGATAAACTTTCCTTCCTCGAAGGTTTGTCAGTCAACTGGTATGTGTCTGATAGCGAAGCCACCACCGAAATCCCTAACGAAGTGCGCATTAAAAGCAATATCACTGCCGACCCAGCAACTGGCGAAGCATTGACCAGTGCCGTAGAGCGTAACAACGCGTCCGCAGGCAGTTTCCGTTTCACGCATCTTCGCGACAATGTTGAAAGCCGTGGTATTTCTGTGACAATGCCATTTGAACTGGCTGACTTCAGTATCAAAATACAAGGCGGTACAGACTATTGGCAAAAAGCGCGCACTTATGAGCAGCTGGAGTTTTTTGTCGGCAGCACAACATCCAGTGCCGATCCGTCAATATATGAAGGCACGCTGGGAGATGTATTTTCTGATGAAAATATGTCAAGTCCTGAAAATGGCTTCTTGATCAACACCAACCGTGGCAACGCTAACAGCTATGTCGCAGCCAATAAAGTCAACGCCGCTTTTGGTAGCCTTGACGTCACCTGGAAAGACACCTTGCGCGTTGTGGTTGGTTCTCGCTGGGAGGACTACCAACAGCTAAACCTGCCATGGGATCCCATCAAATATGACGGTAGTCAATTCCCCGGCAGCGACAGCAATAATCCTGATGAGGTAGCTGATTATTTCCTGGATGCCACCTACACCGACGACGACTATTTTAATTCGATCGCTGTAACCTGGATGCTGCAGGACTTCTGGGCCGAGGATTTCCAGTTGCGTGCCAGCTTCGGTGAAACCACGGTACGCCCTGACTTGCGGGAAATTTCTGATTCCAGCTATCTGGATCCCATTACAGACATCGCAGTGGATGGCAACAGCGATGTGCTGCCTTCTCAGATGGACAACTATGACTTGCGTGCTGAGTGGTTTTTTTCCAATGGCGATAACTTCACCATCTCACTGTTTTACAAAGACATTGTGAACCCGATTGAATTGTTCGAAGGCGCCGCTACGGACGACAACATCACAGCTGAGATTCACAATGCGGAAAGTGCTGAGATTTCTGGTGTTGAGCTTGAGTTCTTGAAGAACCTGGGTGATGTCGCTGAAGTACTGGACCCTTTCTTTGTTCAAGGTAACTTCACCTTCCTCGATCAGGAACTTGTTGCCGGCAACAACGCGGATGCACCAACCAATGAAATACGTCCACTGCAAGGTGCGTCTGATCAGGTCTCCAACCTGATCATAGGCTTCGATTCACCTGACGGCATGCATGCTGCCACATTGTCATACAACGTGTTCAGTGAGCGTTTGTTTTTTGCGGGACGTAACGGTGCGCCTGACAGCTACGAACAACCGTTTCACTCACTGGATTTTACCTACTCGTTTTATCCGCGCGATAATCTGACGGTAAAATTTAAAGCGAAAAACCTGTTAGATGAAGACCTTAGCATTGAGGCACGCAACCTGACAGAGGAAGGAGCCCAAACGGTGGAGCTGTACAAAGCCAAGCGCGGCCAGGATCTGAGTCTCGCCATCCAATACAAGTTCTAAACAGTCGATTAAGCAGTTCCGCTTGTTAGCCGCTCCCCTGAGCGGCTTTTTTTTGAGCTGCTATTCTTCACCTTCACCTTGTACCAAGGCAATAACGATAAAAAATGCATTAATACGATTTTTGTCATAATAAATTAACATTTCCGTGCTAGGCCAGATGCTAATCTTTATAACAAGAACGCACAAATTACCGGCTTTAATCCCGATTTGGCGCTTTCAAAACATATAAAAATGCCTAATGCATCAGAGGAAAAGCAATGAAGTCACTAACAGCCCGTAAAATTACCCGTGGACTAACAAGCTTAATTATAGGCTTGCCTTTGGTACTTACCCATTTTGCCTCCGCGCAAACTTATGTTCCAGCGCAGTTTGGCAGCACGCTCAGCTATATCGAACAAACCATAACCATGCCAGAATTAACCGCAGACCAGCCTGTTGTTGCGGTGTATTGCCAGACTGACGTGGATGTAAATGGGATGACCAGCGACGTGGTCTGCTTCGAAAAAGAAGGGTTTGACCAATTAAGAGATCAAACCGCCGATGCAGTCAGCGGCCGACAATTTACACCGGCACAAGTCGATGGCAAAAAAGTACCGGTACGTATGCAGTTCCGTGTGATATACGCCAAGCTCGACGGCCAGCCGCCCATTATGTTGCTACCAAACCTGGGCTACATGCAGAATAAATACGGCCACGATTACACTGATCCGCAAGAACGTCTGGACCAGCCGCAATGGTATGAACTTTATAAGCGTAACGACTGGGCCGAAGGTTTACCCTTTTTCAGTCGCGAAGAAAACATGACGCGCGTGTTAGCCATGATTGACAAAAACGGTAACGTCGTCAGCGCCAGACGCTTGGAAGCCCAAAAAACCAACAAGCGCGATGTCATAGAAGTGGAAAAATCTGTGAAGAGAGCCAGCTTTATTCCCGGATTCTCGCGAGGAAAAGCTGAGCGTATGCAGTATGTAGCGGTATTGCATTACACAGAATAATCGTAATCACCTCACATGGTGTTTCAAAAATAGGGCCTGTCACGGCCCTATTTTTTTTGTTTCTGATTTCATCTTTGTTTACCGCACTAAATATTCTTATAATCTCTGGCACTACACGATCATTTATTTCAATGCAAATTTCCTTATGAACGACGCACCTGCGCAACAATCTCCTTTCTGGTCTATCTTCACCATCTTCCTCCGCCTGGGCCTCACCTCCTTCGGTGGCCCTGTAGCGCACCTGGGTTATTTTCGCGAAGAGTTTGTGGCGCGCCGTCAGTGGTTGAGCGAGCGCGATTATGCAGACCTTGTTGCCTTGTGCCAGTTTTTGCCGGGTCCGGCCAGTAGTCAGGTGGGTATGGCGTTGGGGCTTGGGCGAGGCGGTTACACCGGGGCTCTGGCGGCGTGGCTTGGTTTTACACTACCCTCCGCTATTCTGCTTATTCTCTTCGCATTAGGCATTACACATTATAGTGATGTGTTGCCACCCGGTGCATTGCATGGTTTGAAAGTGGTTGCCGTTGCTGTTGTCGCGCAGGCGGTGTGGGGAATGGCTCGTCATTTATGTCCGGATGTGCCACGAATTTCTATCATGGCTGCGGCGGCTTGCGCGGTTTTGTTATTCTCGTCTACCTGGACACAGGTCGGCGTGATTATCGGTGCCGGTGCGCTTGGACTCTGGTTATTCGATACTGCCGTTTTTAATTCCGCTTCGGATTCAACGCTTCATTCATCGGCCGTTCACCCAACATCGACGCGACGTCATCGTCGCACCGGTGCGTTGTGGTTAAGTATTTTTGCTGTGTTGCTCATCGCCTTGCCGATTATTGCGCACGCATTTTCCTCCCATACTCTTGCGATAATTGATGCATTTTATCGGGCTGGCTCGTTAGTGTTTGGTGGCGGTCATGTGGTATTGCCGCTGCTACAAGCAGAAGTGGTTCCTACTGACTGGGTCAATGAAGATGCGTTCCTTGCCGGTTATGGCGCAGCACAAGCTGTACCCGGCCCCCTGTTCACCTTCGCGGCATTTCTCGGCGCGTCCATGCAGGGATTTTCCTCAGGTTGGCTGGGAGGCATCATCGCAGTAGTGGCTATTTTTTTGCCGTCATTTTTATTGATTGCCGGCGCATTGCCCTATTGGGATGTATGGCGAGGCAACTACCGCGTGCAGGCAGCATTGACGGGTGTTAATGCAGGTGTGGTTGGTCTATTGCTCGCCGCGCTTTATGATCCGGTGTGGACCAGCGCTATTTATTCCGTACAGGATTTTGCATTGGCATTGGTCGCATTGATCGCGTTGGTGTTTTGGAAGTTACCACCTTGGCTGGTTGTGATTGCTTGTGGCGTTGCGGGTTGGGGCTTGTCTGTTGCGTTCTAAAGTTGCTGTGGGGAATTATTTTTTGGTAAAGCCACAGAAATAAACGCGGCTAACCCGATCAGGAATGCTGAAACCCACAAGCAGGCGGTAAGGCCAGCCACTTGATAGACCCATCCCGATAACAAAGTCCCCAACAAGCGTCCTGCCGCGTTCGCCATGTAATAAAAGCCCACATCCAGAGATACGCCATCTTCCTTTGCGTAACTCACGATCAGGTAACTGTGCAGCGAAGAGTTAATCGCAAAAACAACACCAAACACCAACAACCCACCAATTAATACTGTTGCTATGGGTAAGTCGGTTTTCAAACCCAACGCAATTGCTGCTGGAATAATGGTGAGTACGACTGCCCATAACAAGGCTTCAGAACCACCGGGTGATGTAAGGGGCGATCTCTTTATTAATAACGGCGCGACAGATTGCACAATGCCATAACCAATCACCCAACACGCCAGAAAACCGCCGACCCACCAATAATCCCAGCCCAATTGACTACTCAAAAATACCGGCAAAGCGATAACAAACCAGACATCTCGAGCACCAAATAAAAACAACCGTGCTGCCGATAAGACATTGATAGCACGGCTTTTGGAAAATAATGTGCTGAACTTGGGCTTGGCTTTTGCTTTACCCAAGTCCTTTTTCAGCAACATCAAACTGGCTAACCAGATAACCAATAAAACGACTGCCATTGCGACAACAGCACCGGTGAAACCAATCACCGCCAGCAAAGCCCCACCCAGAAAAAAACCGACGCCTTTCAGCGCATTTTTGGAGCCCGTCAATAAAGCGACCCATTTAAATAGCTGGCCTTGTTGATCACCGGGAACCAGCAGTTTGATGGAGCTTTTTGCGCTCATTTTATTTAAATCTTTCGCGATACCCGATAACGTCTGCGCCGTCATGACCCATACAACCGTTAACATGGAGGCTGGTACAGCGAGCATCAACAAGGCGATAACCTGCAACACCAAACCAATATTCATCGTGCGGTTTAAGCCGATGCGCGCACCGAGGTAGCCACCAACCAGATTGGTGACCACGCCAAAAATTTCATAAAACAAAAACAAGGCGGCAATTTGTAATGGTGTGTAACCCAGCTGGTGAAAGTGCAGCACCACCAGCATACGCAAAGCCCCATCAGTCAAGGTAAATGCCCAATAATTACCGGTGACCACCAAGTATTGTTTTACCTCGAGGCTCAACGGCTTTCGTGCTGTGGTTGTCATAACAGAATCCTTAATCAGCAAGACCGACCAAACGCGCCAGTTCTACCGTCCGGTTAGCGTAACCCCATTCATTGTCATACCAGGCGTAAATTTTTACCTGCGTATCATTGATAACCAGAGTCGACAGTGCATCAATAATCGATGAACGCGAATCGCCACAATAATCGGTTGATACGAGAGGACGCTCTTCGAAACCAAGGATATCTTTCAGCTCAGCCTGACTCGCTGCTTTTAAGAAACTGTTGACCTCTTCTACGCTTGTTGGACGCTCGACCTCAAAGACGCAATCCGTTAAGGATGCATTTGCCAATGGCACCCGGACAGCGTGTCCATTCAAACGCCCACGCAATTCCGGAAAAATTTCCGCAATGGCCGTTGCGGAACCCGTTGTGGTAGGAATTAAATTCGACCCGGATGCGCGCGCACGACGTAAATCTTTATGCGGTTGATCAAGAATGGATTGTGTATTCGTCAAATCATGGATGGTTGTAATGGAGCCGTGGCGAATGCCCAGATGTTCGTGAATGACTTTTACAACCGGCGCCAGGCAATTGGTTGTGCAGGATGCCGCCGTTACAATGCGATGCTCGGCAGGCTTAAACCAATGATGATTAACCCCCATCACAATATTCAAAGCACCCTGCTCTTTCACCGGCGCACTCACAACCACGCGCTTTACACCTTGATCCAGATAAGCTTGTAATACCGCCACCGACTTCATCTTGCCGCTGGATTCAATGACGACATCGCAGCCGGACCAGTCGGTTTCAACGATGGATTTTTGGGTTGTTACTTTTATGGCGTGGCCGCTAATAAGAATGTGGTCGTCATTTGCCTGGACATCCTCCGGCCAGATTCCTTGAACCGAATCAAACTTCAACAGGTGCGCATAAGTCGCTGCATCGGCGGCAGGATCATTGATCTGCACAAATTCAAATTCCGGCCAATGCCAGGAGGCACGCAACGCCAAACGGCCAATCCGACCAAATCCGTT
>CAMPIG010000092.1 GCA_946886255.1 uncultured Cellvibrio sp.
TGGTGATGGTGTGCGCCGCGCCCTTGATGTTGTATGTTTTTTTTGGCCCGGAAGATGGCAACCCAATTGGCCTCGGATTGCTCTTTGCCGGTGGTGCGCTGGTTGCGCATGTTGGCTTTACCTTAGGATTGGTGCTGCTGATCTGGGATGTGTTTATTAAGAAGAACAAGTAGGTCGGATTAGCGTAGCGTAATCCGACGCGGTGTCTTCGAGTAGAGGATGCAATCTTCCAGGAAATTGTCGGATTACGCTGCGCTAATCCGACCTACGATAGCGTTTCGTCGAGTTCTCACATCTCGCCCAGGAAACCGCCGGATTGATGAGCCCAGAGTTGGGCGTAAAGTCCGCCGAGAGCAATCAATTCACCGTGGGTTCCCTGTTCAACGATACGACCCTGATCCAGCACAATCAAACGATCCAATGCGGCAATAGTCGATAAACGGTGTGCGATGGCGATCACCGTTTTGCCTTCCATTAATGTTGTCAGGTTAGCCTGGATCGCCGCTTCCACTTCCGAATCCAAAGCTGACGTTGCTTCATCCATAATCAGGATCGGTGCGTCTTTGATAAGTACTCGCGCGATTGCAATGCGCTGACGTTGCCCGCCGGACAATTTCACGCCGCGTTCACCCACATGGGCATCGTAACCGGTGCGATGTTTGCCATCATCCAGGTGCTGGATAAAATCATGGGCCTCGGCCTGTTTGGCCGCGCGAATCATATCTTCTTCGGTTGCATCCGGTTTACCGTAAAGTAAATTATCGCGCACCGAGCGGTGTAGTAAGGAGGTATCCTGGGTCACCATGCCGATATGGGCGCGCAGGCTTTCCTGCGATACCTCGGCAATATTTTCTCCGTCAATCAGAATTTTGCCGGCCTCCACGTCATAAAAACGCATCAGCAAATTCACCAGCGTGGATTTGCCGGAACCTGATCGGCCGACCAGACCAATTTTTTCCCCCGCTTTAATATCGAGAGAGAAATGATCAATCACGCCGCTGCCTTTGCCGTAATGAAAACTCACGTTGTTAAAGCTAATAGCCCCGTGTTTGATCGCGAGTGCTGGTGCATCGGGCTGGTCTTGTACATCGCGCGGTTTGGAGAGCGTATTTAAACCATCGCGGGCGGTACCGATATTTTCAAAGAGCGAAGACACTTCCCACATAATCCACTGCGCCATGCCGTTCAGGCGCAACACCAAACCTACCGCCGCAGCGATAGCGCCGGTGGAAATAGCGGATTCGGTCCACAACCAGATGGACAAAGCCGTTACCGAAAAAATCAACAGTGCCGTCAAGGTCCATACACCACTGTTCAAGAGCGTAGCCAGACGCATTTGCCGGTAAACAGTAGCCAGGAAATATTCCATGCCTTCTTTTGCATAGGTCGCTTCCCGCCGAGAGTGGGAAAATAATTTCACCGTGGAAATATTGGTGTAGGTGTCCACCAGGCGGCCGGTCATGTCGGAACGCGCATCGGCCTGCGCGGCGGATACTTTCGCGAGGCGCGGGAGAAAGTAATAAAGCAAACCCGCATAACAGATAAACCAGATCAACAGCGGGATCGCCAGCCGGTAATCCATCGACGCCACCAGGAACACCATGCCAGTAAAGTACACGGCGACATACAACAAGACGTCGAGTAATTTCATGACGGTTTCGCGCACTGCCAGTGCGGTTTGCATGACTTTGGTCGCGATGCGCCCGGCAAATTCATTCTGGTAAAACGCGAGACTCTGACCCAGCAAATAGCGGTGCGCCTGCCAGCGAATCCGCATCGGATAATTACCCAATAGCGTTTGATGAATGACTGTCGAATGGAGAAGTACGGCGCAGGGCAACAAGAGCACGATGACCACGGCCATCAGAATCAATTTGTCACCGGACTCTGAAAATAAACTGGCCGGTGTATGGGCGTTGAGCTTGTCGACCAGTTCTCCCAAAAAGCCGAACAGCGAGACTTCCATGATGGCAATGGCGCCGGTGAGCAGTGCCATAAATACCAGATGAAATTCTATGCCGCGTGTGTAGTGGCGGCAAAACGCAAACAGTGTTTTGGGCGGCTGTTGCGGGTCCTGGGGTGGGAAAGGTTTAATCAGGCTTTCAAAAAAAGTAAACATGGCAACCAACATCAATCAGTGAGAGCCCGACATTCTGATGATAAACATTGACTGTTTAATGTCATCGAACAGGGAATAGGTCATGGTTAAAATTCGGCGGCCAGTCTATCATTTCGTTGTCGGTCATGCTCGCCAAATGCGCAGACTGCTGACAACCTCGGACATTTCTTTACATTTGTTTGTGATTAAAGAATAACCGCATCCTGTCTTTGTACCTGTATTTGAGAAAAAGCGATGAAAAATTTCCTGCTCTGTTTTGCTGCCGGTTGTGTCGGTGGTGTGATTTATTGTGTGGTGATGTGGCTGTTCAGCCGTTATGGTATTTCGCAATCTTTCAGTGTCAGTTTGTACGGGTCTGTTGCCCCGCAGTGGATGTACCCGCGTATTGTCTGGGGCGGTTTGTGGGGTCTGTTGTTTTTGTTGCCGATGCTGACCAGCAGTATCTTTATGCGCAGTTTCGTCATCAGTTTGATTCCGACATTTGTTCAGCTTTTTATTATTTACCCCTTCTATGCCGGCAAAGGTTTTGCGGGTTTGCAACTTGGCATGATGACGCCCTTGTTGGTGTGGTTCTTTTTTTGGGTGTGGGCGTTTGCGACGGTGATTACCTTGCGGTTGGCCAGGTAATATGAAAAAAGCCCCGGTTAAGGGGCTGGGGTAAAAACTTAATAATTGACCAATTCGCCGCTGCGATAATCCCGAATGGCCTGCTCAATCTCATCCTGGGTATTCATCACAAAGGGGCCGTATTGGGCGATGGGTTCCTTGATCGGTTTTCCGGCCAACACCAGAAAACGGGTTGCGTCGCCGGTAGCGGCAATCTTTAACTCATCACCTTTGAACAATAGTCCTGCGTTGCCGGCGCTTAATTTGCGCTGGTCATCGCCGATGGCGATTTCTCCTTCGTACACATAAACAAAGACATTGTGTTCCGTCGGGACGGCTTGCTCGAACGTTGCCTGCGCGGGTAAATGCACATCCCAATAAATCGGTTCTGTGCTTAACCCGTGAATAGGGCCGGTGATTGCTTCGTCGCCAACTCTTACGCTGTTGGCAATCACTTTAACCTGGCCGCCATTCGGAAGCGGCACTGTCGGAATATCCCTTGCGGGGATATCGCGATAGGCCGCCGGTTTCATCTTTTCTGCAGCGGGTAAATTGAGCCAGAGCTGAAAACCGCGCATGGCTCCCTGTTCCTGTTGCGGCATTTCGGAGTGGATGATGCCGCGACCGGCGGTCATCCACTGCACGTCACCGGTTTTCAGGTCACCGCGATTGCCCAAATGGTCTTCATGCAGCATATGACCTTCGAGCATGTAGGTGACCGTCTCAAAGCCGCGATGGGGATGCGACGGAAAACCGGCAATGTAGTCATCTGCGTTTTCCGAATTAAACTCATCCAGCATCAGAAACGGATCGAAACGAGCATGGGGTGTTTGTCCGAGGCTTCGTTTTATGCGCACGCCAGCCCCATCGCTGGTGGCGCGGCCGGGGACAATCTGTTGCAGTTCGCGTTGCATAAAAACCTCCTCAAAGATCAGGCAGCGGTCAATTGGTTGATTCGCTCCTGGGCAGCGTTGATACCTTTGATCTTGCTGTCGTCACCTAAAGCCAGACCTTCGGCATAAATAGTTTCCACTTGCTTAAAGCCCACGAAATTCAGGAATGTCGTTAATTGCCAGTCAGCTGGCCCACCGGCGTAGTGACCGCCGCGGGTGGCAAAGACATACACCGGAACATCGGGCAACAAACCTTCCGGACCATTGGCGGTGTAGCGGAAGGTCACACCGGCGCGGGCGATGTGGTCGAAGTATGCCTTGAGTGTTGACGGCATGCCGAAGTTATATAAGGGCACACCCAACACAATGACATCGGCGTTACGCAATTCGTTGATCAGTTCATCAGAGTAATCAACGACCGCTTGTTGTTCCGGCGTGCGTTGGTCGGCCGGGGTAAACAGCGCTCCCAGGCGTGCGCCATCCAGGTGAGGCAGCGCTTCAGCGGCCAGATCGCGCAGGATAACCTTGCCATCAGGGTTTTGCGCTTTCCAGCGTGCGACGAATTCGTTACTCAAGGCGGTGGATTGGCTGTTGTCGCCGGTGATACTGCTGGTGATTTGTAACAGAGTGCTCATGGTCTTGCTCCTTCATGTGTCAGTGGCTGAATTGCCATGGGAGCTATTTAATGATTTGACCAGCCGATGATAAACAGCGATATTTAACTTGTTTTAATCGAAAAAACTAATCTATTGGAGGCGGCGATGGCCACACCCAAAGCGACGGTACCCACTTGTTGCGAACCCAAAGTCAGCCTGGATCAGTGGCGCGCGCTGCTGGCCGTTATTGATGCCGGCGGTTACGCCAAAGCTGCCGAGATGCTTAACAAGAGCCAATCGGCCGTGTCCTACGCCATCCAGCAGTTAGAGACATTGTTGGGTGTGGCGGTGTTTGAGTTGCAAGGGCGGCGCGCTGTTCCCACGCCTGCCGGCGATGTGCTTTACCGCCGCGCCCGGGTGCTGCTAGAACAGGCCGAGCGTCTGGAAAGAGCGGCGGCGAGTCTGTCGTCTCACATAGAACCGCTCATCAGTATTGCGGCGGATCTGATTATTCCTTCCGAGAAAATCCTGCGCTGTCTGGAGATTTTTGCGCGGGATTATCCTGAAACCCGCGTGGAGATTTACGAGTCGGTTCTGAGTGGAACTGAGGATGCTTTGCTGCAACGGCAGGTGGATTTGGCCATCGGTGGCCGGGTACCTCCGGGATTTATGGGAGACAAACTGGTGACGGTAATTATGCGGGGTGTCACTAGTCCGGATCACCCATTGCAGCAATTAGGGCGACCCGCCAACGTAGAGGATCTGCGCCAGCATCGGCAGATTATCGTGCGTGATTCCGGATTGTTCCGCCGTCGCTCGGAGGGTTGGCAGGAAGCTGAACAGCGCTGGACGGTGAGCCATATCAAGACGTCGCTGGAAGCGATTCGCATGGGCCTTGGTTACGCCTGGTTGCCAGATGCCTACACCCATCAGGAGATAGCTGCTGGCCACTTGAAATATTTGTCAGTCGAAGTGGGTGCAGAACGTGAGGTGCCGATTTATATCACCTTCGCCGACCGCGATTTCGCCGGCCCGGCCACCCGCCATCTGGCCGACATCCTCAAAGCCGAATTACCCAGAGCATGCAAAAAGTAGGTCGCATCGTAGGTCGGATTAGCTGCCCAGCAGCGTAATCCGACGCGGTGTGCCTACAAAGAAATGCGCTTACAAACCACCGCGCGTTAACTTCTCCGGATTCAACAATTCCGCCAATTCCGCACGCGGTATATCCGTTTCCTCCTCCGCCACATCGATAATATCGCGCCCTTCCTTGTAAGCTTTCTTGGCAATGGCCGCTGCTTTGTTGTAACCGATGATGGGATTCAAGGCGGTGACTAAGATGGGATTGCGCGCAAGCGCTTTGGTCAGGTTGGCCTCATTTACTGTGAAGCTGGCGATGGCTTTATCTGCCAGCAGCTGGCTGGCATTGGCCAATAACTCAATACTTTCCAGCAAATTATGCGCAATCACAGGCAGCATCACGTTTAGCTGAAAATTGCCCGACTGACCGGCAATGGTAATGGTAGTGTCATTGCCCATCACCTGCGCCGCCACCATGGCGACGGCTTCGGGAATCACCGGATTTACCTTGCCGGGCATGATAGACGAGCCGGGCTGAAGCGCTTCCAGGGTAATTTCGCCGAGTCCGGCCAAGGGGCCTGAATTCATCCAGCGCAAATCGTTGGCGATCTTCATCAAGCTGACTGCCAGGGTTTTCAGATGGCCAGACAAGGCGACGGCGGTGTCCTGGCTGTTGATCAGTGCGAACAGATTGTCGCCCGGTACAAAGGGGTGTTCGATATTGACGGCGAGTTGTGCGGCGAATTTGGCGGAGAAGGATGGATGCGCGTTGATCCCCGTGCCCACCGCAGTGCCGCCTTGGGCGAGGTGCAACAACTGCGGCATCAGCGTCCGCAGGCGTACATAGTTGGCTTCAATCTGGTGGGTCCAGGCTTCAAGTTCTTGCGCAAGGGTCACTGGCATGGCGTCCATCAGATGCGTGCGTCCGGTTTTGACGAAACCCTCCACCTGGACACTTTTGCCAAGCAGACTGGTGTGCAAATGTTCCAGCGCAGGTAGCAATTTTTCTTCCAGTTGCATAACAGCGCTGATATGGATAGCTGTGGGAATCACATCGTTGCTGCTCTGGCTCATGTTGACGTGATCGTTGGGGTTGACGGGTTTCTGTAGTTGCTCACTGGCCAGATTGGCAATAACTTCATTGACGTTCATATTGGTGCTGGTGCCCGACCCGGTCTGGAAGATATCCACTGGAAACTGGTCGTCATACTGGCCATCCATGATCGCTTCACTTGCCTGGACAATGGCCTGCGCGATGTCGTCTTCCAGCAGCCCCAACTCGCGGTTGACTTGGGCGGCAGTTTTTTTTATCAACGCCACGGCGGCGATAAAACTGGTCGGTAAGCCTCTGCCGCTGATGCTAAAGTTGTTGATTGCACGTTGGGTTTGCGCGCCGTAACAGGCGGAGGCGGGCACCTTGATCTCGCCCATGCTGTCGGTTTCTGTGCGATATTCGGTCATGATGGGCCCTATAAATTTGACGTTAGTGCTGAGCGGAGGATAGCAGATGCGAAAGTTCCACATTGCCCTGGGTGTGAGTTCATTGACGGATTCCATTGCGGATTACACGCAGCGCCTGGCGAGCCAACCCCAGGTTATCGTCCCGGAGATTTACGCCCTCTGGCGCACCGAAACGCTGAACTTTTCTATTCGTCAAATCCCTGCGGGTGAAGTTCCGGGTTTACGTCACCTGGGGTGGGAGGAGGGTGCTGCCAGCGCCTTTACCGATACGCGGGACTGCAACGGCATCCTCTGGGAAGAGTTCGGTCCCGAACAACAGCTGCAGGAGATCCTTGAACTTTGGCCTAACGCCCAAATCAAGCACTGACTGTCAGTCTCCTGACATTAGCTGTCAATCAAACCTGATAGGGTGGCGCCGCATGGACGTTTCCCTCTTCCTTTACTCAAGTCGTAACTCTTTATTTATGTCGAACCAAGTTATGTCGAAACAAGTTTTCTCCGTCAACAGCGAATTTGGTCCCGCGGGCGACCAACCCACTGCCATCGCGGGTTTGGTAAAAGGGATTCAAGCGGGGCTGGCACACCAGACGCTGTTGGGTGTGACCGGTTCGGGTAAAACCTTCACCATAGCCAACGTAATTGCTCAGGTGCAGCGGCCTACCTTGATCATGGCCCATAACAAAACCCTCGCCGCGCAACTTTACGGTGAGTTCAAGGAGTTTTTCCCCAACAATGCGGTGGAGTATTTCGTTTCTTATTACGATTACTACCAACCCGAAGCCTACGTGCCTTCATCCGATACCTTTATCGAAAAAGATTCTTCGATAAATGAACACATCGAACAAATGCGTTTGTCAGCGACCAAGGCGTTGATGGAACGTAAGGACGCGATTGTGGTGGCAACCGTGTCGGCTATCTACGGTTTGGGTGATCCTGAATCCTATCTCAAGATGCTGTTGCATCTGGTGCGTGGTGACAAGATAGATCAGCGCGGCATTTTGCGTCGCCTCGCTGAGTTGCAATACACGCGCAACGATATGGAATTCCATCGCGCCACTTATCGTGTGCGCGGCGATGTAATTGATATCTATCCCGCCGATTCAGATTGTGATGCGGTGCGCGTGGAATTATTTGATGATGAAATTGAAAAGATTTCTATCTTCGATCCGCTTACCGGAGAAGTGCTGCATAAAGTACCGCGCGTGACGATTTATCCAAAATCTCACTACGTCACACCGCGCAGTAAAATCCTCGAAGCCATCGACAACATCAAAGAGGAATTGCAAGGGCGGCTGGAATATCTGCGTGACAATAACAAACTGGTTGAGGCGCAGCGGTTGGAACAGCGCACGCGTTACGATCTGGAGATGATGCAGGAATTGGGTTACTGCAACGGTATCGAAAACTACTCGCGTTTTTTATCTGGCCGTCATTCCGGCGAGCCGCCACCGACGTTATTTGACTATTTGCCGGCGGAAGCACTGTTGGTGATTGATGAATCCCATGTGACCGTGCCGCAGATTGGTGCTATGTACAAAGGCGACCGGTCGCGTAAGGAAACTTTGGTGGAATACGGTTTTCGTTTGCCCTCCGCACTGGATAATCGTCCGATGCGTTTCGATGAATGGGAGCGGCTCGCGCCGCAGATGATCTTTGTGTCGGCCACGCCAGGTAAATACGAAGGCGAAAATGCCGGGCAGGTCGTGGAGCAGGTTGTACGCCCCACTGGCCTTGTGGACCCCGAGATTGAAGTACGCCCGGCCACAAGCCAGGTGGACGATGTCTTGTCTGAAATTCACTTACGTGTGGCAAAAGATGAGCGCGTACTGATTACCGTGCTCACCAAGCGCATGGCCGAGGATTTGACAGAATATCTCGCTGAGCACGGTGTGCGTGTGCGCTATCTGCACTCGGATATCGACACTGTAGAACGCGTGGAAATTATCCGCGACCTGCGCCTGGGTCAGTTTGATGTACTGGTAGGGATCAACCTGCTGCGTGAAGGCCTGGATATGCCGGAAGTGTCGCTGGTGGCTATTCTCGATGCGGATAAAGAAGGCTTCCTGCGCTCGGATCGTTCATTGATTCAAACCATCGGCCGCGCCGCGCGCAATGTTAATGGCCGCGCGATTCTCTATGCTGACAGAATGACCGGCTCTATGCAGCGCGCCATCGAAGAAACCGAGCGCCGCCGCCAGAAGCAGGTTGAACACAATCTCAAGCACGGTATTACACCGATAGGTATCCGCAAGAATATTACCGACATCATGGAAGGTTCACAGATCCCTGGGGCCGGCGGGCGCAGCGCGCGCAACCGTGCGGCCGTGGCGGAGAAGCAGGGCAGGTACGCGGTGGATATGCATGGCGGGGATATCTGGAAAACTATCGATGCCTTGGAAAAACAAATGTTCCAGGCGGCCAAAGATCTGGAGTTTGAAGCGGCAGCGAAATTGCGGGACCAGATTGAGAAATTGAAGGAAAAGGCGATTGCGTTGTGATTTGTGGTGGGTGCCAGTAGTCCGTTTGTCATTAGGCTATTGGGTTTCGAAAACGCATGACAAATTGGCAGGAAAGCCAATTTGCACAGCGAAGCTGCCCGCAGGGTGAGTTATAGGGATGTGGCGAATGTATCATCCCTGTAGCTCCCCCAAGTCGTCCCTGACTTGAGGGTTTCGAAACCCAATAGCCTAACGCCAAACTCCCATTGCGGTAGCGTCACGTGTGTGAGGCTTTTCAAAAATTACAAACGAATTTCCTTACTTTCTCTAGCGGCTTTAAAGATCGCATCCACAATACGAATATCTCTCAGCCCCTCTTCACCCGGAACTAACACCGGCGAATTATTTAAAATCGCCAAGGCATCATTATCCATCTGTCGCGCTTGCTGATTGTCAATTGGTGTATTTAATAAGGTGCCATCGCTAGTGCGGCCCTGCACACCGTTGTAAGACTGGAAGGGTTGCAATTCATACCAGCCTTTTTCACATTGCGCGTGCAGGCGATTCATGCCGCGTGCGTAACTGGTGGCGCATTCTGCAATGCAGCCGCTGGGGAATTGCAAACGGAATTCCATGGTTTCATCGACATCTTTATACATCGGGCGAACACTTTCCTGTCGTGCTGTGACAGCAATCGGTTCCTCGCCGGAGGTGTAGCGCGCTGCGTTGAGAGGGTACACGCCCATGTCATACATGGCACCGCCGCCTAATTTCGGATCAGCACGCCAGCCGTGGGAGCCGCCGCTGCGATAGCCCGCCTCGGCGGTAATTAATTGAATCTTGCCGTAAGGTTTTTCCGTGGCCATTTGTATAACCCGTTGGGTATTGGGTTCATGCTGCATGCGATAACCGATGGTCAGTTTCACCTTATTTTTCTTACACGCGGCAATCATTGCTTCACATTCGCCAGCGTTCATTGCCATAGGCTTTTCACACCAGACATGTTTTCCCGCTTCGGCTCCGATGATGGAATATTGCTTATGCAAGCCGGTAGGTAACACGATATACGCCACATCGATATCCGGGTTGTCGGCCATTTGATGCATGTTGTCGTAGTTGTACACGTTTTTATCGGCGATGTTGTATTGCTTTTGCCACAGCGGAATTTTTTCCGGCGAGCCGGTAACAATACCGGCCAGATAGCAGTGTTCTGTGACTTGCAGGGCGGGAGCCAGTTGGCCACGACTGTAAGAGCCGAGTCCAACCAGTGCTACTCCGATTTTTTTCTTGCGGGATGGTGCAGCGAAGAGTCCGGGTGCGAGAGAAAAGGCACCCAGAGCAACCATGGCTTTCATCAGGTCACGACGGGAAAACGGTGGATAGCTCATCGTTCACTCCTTTCGATTGGGAAAATGCTCGTAGACGAAATACAGATTGGAGTCAGTTTTACGTCGTCAGCTCCCGGCGGGCAAACAGCTAAACAAAAAATTACCTCGGTAGTTGGGTGCTCTAGTGGCTATAATGCGCGGCTTTCATTGTTGCCTATGAATTTCCTGCCATGGCTGATCTCGCGCTTTACCAGTACCTGTTGATTGCACTGATTTTTATCTGGAGCGGTTTCGTGCGTTCCGGTTTGGGTTTCGGCGGTGCCGTACTCTCGTTACCTTTCCTGTTGTTGGTGGACAACCAACCGCTGGTGTATTTGCCTTTGATTGCAGTGCACCTGTTGGTCTTTTCCGCGCTGACGGTCTGGCAGAACCAGCGCAAACAAGGGCGCACATTGGCCAACGACTCAGCCCCAATGAGCACCGTAGATTGGGCGTACCTGAAAAAAGCCTTGGCTATTATGATTGTTCCCAAGATCGTCGGAGTGCTGGGTTTGTTGACCTTGCCGGCAGGATTAATGACGGGGATTATTTTCGGTATTGTGTCGGTCTACTCGATTTCATACATCCTTAATCGGCCATTCAAAAGTAATCACCCGGTGCTGGACACCGGATTCCTCATGCTCGGAGGTTACATCAGCGGCACCTCATTGATCGGAGCACCCTTGATCATTTCGGTGTTTGCCACTCACGTAGCTAAACACCAATTGCGTGATACCTTGTTTGTCCTCTGGTTCATTCTGGTGACTATCAAAATGGCGGCGTTTATTTACGCTGGCGTGGATTTGCAATTGATCCACCATCTTTGGCTGCTGCCTTGTGCAGCTATCGGTCACGTCATTGGCTTGCGCTTCCATCACCGCATCCTGGAGGGTGATCCGAAAGTATTTTATCGGGTGCTGGGTGTGACATTGTTGATCATCAGTCTGGTCGGTATTGCCTCATTGGCTGTTAATTAATTTCTATGACTAGTTGTGGCAGGTAAAACGTGATTACAGCAGAGTGGAGCAGGGCGCCCTATGAACTGTTGTTGCCGCTATGGCGCCAATGGTTAGCAGAAGATGCACAACTAACCGGGCAATGGCCATTGCTGGATCGCTGGTTGAAGCGACAGTTACCGTTTGTGAAAAATCATGGCAAGCCAACGCAACGAAAAAAAGTGCAGCCATTGGATCTTGCAACACAATTAATGTTATCCGCAGCCATGTTTTCGGCGATGCGTTATTTACAACTTGCGGCTGCGTTGGAACACAGTTACCGCGCACAAACACTGGCGTTGGACTGGTCGGTGTGGGATAGCAATTGGTCTGCAGCAGAGGTGCATAAAATTTCCCCCACTGCTTTTTGGTATTGGGTGACTTTGCGTAACACGACAGATGCCCCTGCGCCGGGAGCATTGCGCGATGCTGAGTCACGCAAAGCGTGGTTTTTGAGAGCACAACAAAGCCTGGCGGGGTCAGACAATGAAGGATCAGACAATGAAGGGGCAGACATTTCGCTTGGGCAAAGTCAGCACGTCGCCTGGGAATTGTTGTGGCATGGCTTGCGCCCACAGTGGTGGGATCTTTTGCAGGCGCGCGCGCAGGCCAGTGAATGGTCGGCGCAAGATCTGAACGGCTTCGTTGCAATGCAAAGCCAATCTCCGCCGCTCTGGCTCCGGCCCCAAGGTGAGATGACGGCAGAGGATTTACTGCCATTGTTGAGCGGGGAGGGGGTAGAAGTCGTACTCGATAGCGACGGACTTTATGCCCTGGGTGGTACAGGAATTACCCAAACCTCATCGTACAAAAACGGCTGGGTCGAAATTCAGGACCGGGCAAGCCAGCATATCGCAGCCTGCGTTGCTGCACGACCGGGTGATAAAGTCTGGGATGCCTGCGCGGGGGCGGGGGGAAAATCCCTGGCGATTGCCGCCCGCATGAATAATAAAGGCATGGTACTGGCGACGGA
>CAMPIG010000093.1 GCA_946886255.1 uncultured Cellvibrio sp.
TGAAACGCCCGCCCGTCGAGGTGTCTGTATCGGTATTACCGTTTTACTCAGCGGCGCTATTGCTCTGTTCCTGACGCCGCCGGCGGAATATTTACCCGAAGGTGAAGAAGCGAAAACCTTTGCCTCCATGAATGCGCCGCCGGGTTATAACCTGGCGACGATGGAAGTAATCGGGCGCGAAGTGCAGGCGTATTTCTTGCCATTTGTGGATGATGAACCGGAGGCGTTTGATCGCGGGGAAACCGACGTACCCGCCATGCAATATGTCAATATGCGTGTATCACCCCAAGGGTTGCGCATTATTACAGAGCCCAAAGATCCTGCTCACATAGACGCCTTGATGGCAGCGTTGGTGCGCAAATATGAAACCTATCCGGGCATGCGGGCCTTCGCTGCACGTGGCTCCATCATCAGCAGCAACGACGGCGGCACCCGTAGTGTCAATCTGGATATCTCTGGGCCTGATTTAGCGAAGCTGTACGACGTGGCACAACTCGCTTACAACCGGGCCGAAGAAATTTTTGACGAACCCAGTATCCAGTCGCAACCATCCAGCCTGTCACTGGCGCAATCGTTATTAGCGGTGCGGCCAAACTGGCAGCGGGCTGCGGAAGTTGGGCTTAGCGCTGAAGATATAGGTTTTACGATCGCTGCGTTGACTGACGGTGCTTACGTAAATGAGTTTTTTCTCGACGACAGCAAGATCGATATGTACCTGTACAACCGGGACGGCCCCGGTGCCAGTATAGAAACCTTGTCCCGTATTTTGATACACACACCCGTGGGCAGTGTGTTGCCGCTGTCCGAATTGGTAACGGTTGAAGAAACCGTTGATACCAGCACGGTGCGCCGTGTTGACGGGCGGCGCACCGTAACGTTAAACATTATTCCGCCGCGATCGGTTGCACTGGAAACCGGTGTGGAGCGCGTGCGTACCGATCTGGTTAAACACCTGCGTGATACCGGGCAGGCTCCGCTGGGTGTGAGCATGAATATTTCCGGTGCCGCAGATCAATTGGATGCAACGCGCGTCGCATTGAGCAGTAATTATTTGGTGGCTCTGATCATTATTTATTTGTTGATGGTGGCCATCTTCAGTCATTGGGGATATCCGGTCCTGATTATGACCACCATTCCTTTGGGGGTTGCCGGTGGCATCGCTGGCCTGGCTATTTTTAACCTTTTTGGAACATTGTTTGATGCGGTGGGACTGGGTGGTTTTCACCAACCCTTTGATATGATTTCCATGCTGGGGTTTTTAATCTTGATGGGTACTGTGGTTAACAATCCCATCCTCATTGTAGATCGTGCCATCCGTAATATGGCGGAAGAAAAAATGTCGCCGGTAGAAGCAACACACGAAGCGGTGGAGTCACGTCTGCGGCCGATCGCTATCTCGACAATTACAACCATTTGCGGCTTGGCTCCACTGGTATTCTTACCCGGCGCAGGCAGTGAGTTGTATCGTGGTGTTGGGGTCATTGTTATGTCCGGTATTATCGGCGCGGCGCTGGTCACCTTAACCATGTTGCCGGCGCTCCTGGTTGCGGTGTTGGAATGGCGTGCGAAACGCTCAAAAAATCACAGCGAAACGGCTGCAGAAAAATAAATTTCCTGTTTTGGCATCAGGTTTTTCCGCCTTCGAATTTATTGTGTTTCGTCGAACAGACCTGTTGATAGGTGAGTCCTACTCTGAAGAGGCAAATCAAATTCCGTTGAACGGATTTTATTAATGCAGCACAGGAGAACAACGATGAACTACGAAACGCGTGATACCTATGGCATTTACAAAAGTCATGACAATCAAGGTCCGGGTCCACGTTTGATGGGCGCTGATACCTTAATCGGTAACGATGTCTACAATCACAAGGACGAAGATCTGGGTGATATCAAAGAGATCATGTTGGATATGTCATCCGGACAAGTTGCCTATGCGGTGTTGTCCTTCGGCTCGTTCCTGGGCATGGGCGAAAAATTGTTTGCGGTGCCCTGGAGTGCGTTAACGCTGGATACCATCAACAAGCGTTTTATCCTGAACGTGGAAAAAGACCGCCTGAAAAGTGCACCGGGCTTTGACAAGGATGATTGGCCGGATATGGCGGATCGTTCATGGACCCAGGACATTCACGCCTACTACGGCACGCGTCCACATTGATTGGGCATTAACGAAACGGATGTCTACAGATTACAGCGTGCTTCAAGCACGCTGTAATCTGTAAAATTTTTACGCTGAATATCTACTCGATAAATACTTTAACGCTTTGCCTGTAGAGAAAAGAAAATTAATACAGACACCGTTTAAACAAACCGATAGCCAGTTGATAACCCAGCAATTGTAATTCCGCATCATATCGTTCGCCTTCATCGCGCATAAAAGCGTGGACGCCGTTAAATTCATGCCAGGTAAAATTCACATTTTTTTCGACAAGGTTGCTGTAAACGCGTGCACGACCTTCCGCCGGAATATGTGGGTCCTGTTTGCCCCAAATCATTTGCAGCTCGCCACGGATTTCTCCGGTGCGCATCAGGCTTTCATTACCCGGTTGTGATGGTGTCAGCCCGGAATGGATGTCGGTTGCATAAAAACAACTGGTGGCAGAAACGGCAGGATTGATGGCGGCGCGGTAAGCGAGGCCGCCACCCAGACAAAACCCCATTGCACCGACCTTGCCGGAACAATAGGGCAGGGTGCGCACGTAATCGATCATTGTTTGTGTATCGGTATCGTGGGCTTCCAAGGGCTTCGCCACCTTGTCGGCATTGCCTTTGTCGCGTCCGGCATCGTCATAGCCCAACACGGTGCCGATAGGATTCAACTCGTGGAAGACTTCGGGCACCAGCACCACAAATCCATGGCCAGCCATAATTTGCGCGCTGCGGCGAATCGGTCCGGTCTGCTGAAAGATTTCGGAGTAGAGCAAAATGGCGGGGTATGTTTTCTCATCCGCGCCACCGTCGCTGACCGGGCGGTAAACATACACGCGCATAATCCCCGTGGGCGTCTCCAGGTCCACCTGGTGGTTTTGAATTAGCATGAAGTGTCTCCCTCAGTGAGTGATAAAAACCAGCGCGACAACAGGCTGTGTTGCTGGCTATCGAGTTAAAAAATGTGTTTCCAGTGTGTCCATCAATAACTGCACTTTGGTGATGCTTTCCTGGTATTCCCGTTCTACCTCTGAATCGGCGGTGATGCCACCACCACCCCAGCAGTGGATTTGGCCTTGGCTGCACACCAGGCTACGAATGGCGATGCTGGTGTCCATCCGTCCGTCGGCACCGATATAGCCGAGACTGCCGCAATAGACCGAACGTCGCACGGGTTCCAGTTCATCAATAATTTCCATGGCGCGAATCTTGGGGGCACCGGTGATGCTGCCGCCGGGAAAGCAACCGCGCAAGACATCCAGTGCACTGACATCAGGCCGCATGTGGGCCGTAATCGTGCTGACCAGGTGGTGCACATTGGCGAAGCTTTGCAGGCTGAACAGGGCAGGTACGCCAACCTGAGTGCAATGTTTGCTGAGGTCGTTACGTAGCAGGTCCACGATCATCAGATTCTCCGCCCGATCCTTCTCGCTGGCCAGTAGAGCGGCGGCATTGGCCTGGTCGGCCAAAGGATCTGCGCCTCGGGCGATGGTGCCTTTGATTGGCTGGGTTTCCACATGTCCATCGGCATCAATGCGGATGAAGCGCTCGGGTGACAGGCTGAGGATGGCGCCCCCGGGTAACTCCATAAAACCAGAGAACGGGGAGGGCAGAACAGTGCGCAAGGTAAGGTAAGCCGTTAGCGGATCACCTTTATAGACGGCACTGAAACGTTGGGCAAAGTTGACCTGATAGCAGTCACCGGCATAAATATAATTCTGAATACGCTTAATGGAGTTGGCGTATTTATTTGCATTAAGTTTGCCATGAAACCTATTGATTTCAAAAGAAAATTCATGACTCTTAAGGTTTTGCTTTAACTCGTGAAACTCGATGATCCGATGAATTTCTTCCAGATCAGTGGCCTCTGGCAACGTAACCAGCCATGCCTGCTGCCGTTCGTGATCCTGCACAATAGCCCACAGGTAGATCCCGACGGAAAGGTCCGGCAGTTCAATATCCCGAACAGCCTGCGCAGGAAGCGTTTCCAGGCGTCGTCCGAGATCATAACCAAAATAGCCCAAAGCACCGCCGCAAAACGGAATATCCGGAAGTGGCGCGACCGGCGCCGGTAGTTGTGCCTGGAGTAGCGCGAAAGGATCATCAGTAGATTCAGTGAAGCATCCGTCTGCTTGAAAAATGCGCGTGATATCGCCAGTGGTCTCCAGGTGCCGGATGGGGGCTGCGCTGAGGATGTCATAACGCCCGTAACTACTTTGCGGGCGCCCGCTGTCCAGCCAGATCGGCATGGGTAAATGACGCAGGGCGCGGTACCAAAACGCGCTATTAGCAAGGTAGGGAACACGACGAAAAGCGGGTGAGGCTGGCATGAGGAAACAGGCCCTGAAAAAAGGTGGCCATTCTAACAGATACAACCGGAGTGGCTGATGGGTGCCCCGAACCTGCTTACAAGTTTAAACGCTTTGTGGGGAAGCTTAGGTGATTTTGTGCGCAATAGCCTGTTTGATTAGGATGCATTTTCGTCGACTGGTACCACCCATACAGTGCTTGATCGTTTTAAACTTATCACCTCCGTATATGTAATTGATTTTCAGGAGTCGCATCCCATGCGCTTAGGTGATTTCAGGCTGACAGTGAGTGGGGTACTTCTATTGCTGGCTGCCTGTTCACCTTCCCCGAATGATCAACCTCGTCGGGCGCCCTCTTCCAGCACCATGATGGATGTGACCGAAGCGGAGTTGCTTAATGAAGGCTGGCGCCCCGGTACCCTGGAAATTCGTGTCATGGTGGAACAGGGCGGAACCCTGCGTGAAGAGACGACTGCCGGTGGCGGCACCGAGACCTCGGTAGAGTGGTCTTTTAACCTGAGTGCCCAGCGCCTGTTGGAAGTGCTTGTGGCGCCGGATTTGTCTCAACAGATTCCCGCAACCGGTTCGGCTGATGCACGCCATAGGGCCGTTAATCGTTCCCCCGTCTATATGAAACCACTGGTTAGCCAGCCGGCTCCACGAGGGCAGGCCAGCTATAGCAAACAGCTTTCTATCGATTCGCCGGGCTCGGATAACTACAGCCATTTGCAGGAAACAACCCAAGGCCAGGGCGATGTCCAGAGTGTGCGTATTGCTAACTTGCGCCCCTCGTTTTATGGACAGGGGTATGAATTTGAACTCTTGCTCAGCTATCACATGCTGATGAACAGCACCAAGATCGCGCAACCGGTTAACGGTGCGGTGACCCATGTGGAGGAGGAATTGCCCGTAGAAGAGAGTCTGGTCATGCATCTGTTTCCCGCGCCGGATCTGCATGTACTGGAGTCCTATCCTTTCGCTTCACCCACCTCGTCTTCCAGCAATGCAAGCTCACCCCGACAGTTGGCGATGGATACCTTTCGGGCGCTGCAAGATGCGGCAGCGGGCGTCACCCTGATCGGCGAACTGCGTCCCGGGATGCTGTGGGAGGGCAAAAAAGACCAATTAACCTTATCTTATTCCCTGAGCGGAAATTCCCAGCCGCCCTTGTTTGGTGATATCACCGGACTGGCTACCCGCATCGAGCCCAACCGCGTTGAGGTCAATGTGATTATCAAAGCGTTATGATTGCTTCGTAATACGTCTGTCATGAGAGCTTTTGTTCTTCTCTCGTAGTTTCAACTATCCTTAAATCGATTTCGTTATAAAGCCTCCGATTCAATTTACTAAATAACCATCAATGCCCTTAATCAACGCCTTACTAAAACATTGGCTGCGTTTGCAGTGCCAGATGGTTGCGACAACGTCGGCGGGCGTGTTGGTCAGTCAGGATGGCGTTGGCAGCGATCATAGGATTGTGCGCTGGCCGGAGCAGGAGCCGGTGCAGCCGGCGCTACTGACGTTGGCCAGGCAGGTAATCGCGAAGCAGCGTTTACAGTTGCAGCCAGATGGTGAGGCATTGCTGCTGGGGCAGCCGGTTATCGTAGATGGCACCTTCTGGGGTGCGGTGGTGTTGCGCATTGGCAAGCGCGAAAAACTTGACCTGCAGGCCACGCTCAAATTGCTGCAATGGGGTATGACCTGGTTGCAGTTTCTGTTGTTTCAACAAGGCAATGAGCAGCGTGATTCGCCGGCTGGCGAGGAACATCTGGAGTTGTTGGCAGGTGTGCTGCGCGAACCGTCACTGGAAGAAGCCGCCATCACCCTGGTTAATCGCCTGGCAACACGACACCAAGGTGAGCGAGTCAGTCTGGGCTTGTGTGGCAAGCGCGGCGTGGACTTGATGGCTGTTTCCTTCTCGGCCAATTTCGACCGGCGTACCCGGACCATGCAAGAGTTGACGGCGGCGATGCAGGAGGCGGTGGAGCAACGGCAGGATATTCATCTCACGGGGCAGGAGGAGGCCTCCGACAACCCGGCCCAGTTATTACGCTGCCACCGGGCGTTGCAGCAATCCAATTCGGCGGTTGAGCTCCACACGTTTTTGCTGCGCCATAAACAGCAGGTTTCCGGCGCCCTGATGGTGGAAGTGCCGACCGCTGCGCCCTTGAGTGCTGCCAATCGGCAGTGGATCGAGCAGCTGTTGTCCCTGGTGGCGCCTTTGCTCTATTTCAGAAAGTCGGCATCCATGGGCAGTATGCAGGCCGTGCGTGCCGGGGCAACCGGTTTTCTGCAACGCTGGTTCGGGCCCCAGCACCTCAAAGGCAAACTGGCAAGTGGCGGATTGTTTGTATTCCTGTTGGTACTTTTAATACCGGCGGATTACCGCGTGCACAGCGATGCGGTGGTGGAAAATATTGACCAGCACGTCCTGGTCGCGCCGCAAGACGGTTATTTGGGGGTAATTAATGCGCGCCCTGGTGAGCGGGTAACAAAGCAGCAGTTATTGGCGGAATTGAATGATGCAGAGTTAACCCTGGAGCGGCGCAAGCTCGCCAGCCAATTGCAACAGTATCGTCAGGAATATGACAACGCATTGGCCACAGCCAATCGCTCCCAGGCAGCGATTGCCGCTGCCCAAGTGGAGCAGGCAAGCGTGCAACTGCGTTTGATTGAGCAACAACTGGCCCAGACCAAACTTATCTCACCCATTGATGGGACGATTGTCTCGGACGATATCCGGCAGTCCCTCGGCGCCCCCGTAAAACAGGGCGAGGTGTTATTTGAAATTGCAGCGGATACCGGTTATCTCGTGCAGCTTTATGTGGATGAGCGGGATATCACCGCTATCGCGCCGGGGCAGACCGGCAGTCTGAAACTGACCAGCCTACCGGACGATACACTGACCTTCACCATTACTCATGTCACGCCGGTGAGCGAGGTGCGCGACGGACGCAACTGTTTTCGGGTGGAGGCCTCGCTGGATGGAGAAGGCTTGTCTGTGCGACCGGGGATGACTGGCTCCGGCCGGATTCTCGCGGGGCGTCACTTATTGGGCTGGATCTGGTTTCACGATATCTGGCATTGGCTCAGATTAACCCTGTGGTTCTGATGTCATGAGCGAATCTCCCTTATGGCAACGGCTGGAACACCTGCGCCCCTCCTTGCCGCGTCATATCGATATCCAGCGCCGCCATTACGGCGATGAACTCTGGTATGTGTTGCACGACAAGAGTACCGGCCGTTTTCACCGCCTCAGTCCCTCCGCCTATGGTTTGATGGCCTTAATGGATGGGCGACGCAACCTGTACCAGATTCTACAGGCAGCGTCCCAACCCGATCTTTACGAGTCGCCCGATGAACTACCCACGCGTGCAGAGTTAATTGAACTGCTGCAATACCTGCACGTTGCGGATTTATTGATTTGCGATATTCCGCCGAACACCCGCGAACTTTTTGCCCGACAACAACAGAAATCCCGCCAGACCTGGATGCGTTTGCTACTCAATCCACTGACCTGGCGCTTTCCCTTGGGCAACCCCGATAAATTCCTCACCCGTTTGTTGCCGCTGGGCCGATTGTTAACGAGCCCGGCAATGGCCCTGGTGTGGCTGTTGGTGGTGGGTTATGCACTGCTGCAAGCGGGGAGTCATTGGTCGGAATTGACGCGCGGGCAGCTGGACCGATTATTGTCCCCCACCAATTTGCTCCTACTGTGGCTGACCTACCCGTTACTCAAGGTGCTCCACGAAATTGGCCACGGCCTGTTCACTAAAGCCTGGGGCGGAGATGTACATGAATACGGCGTGGTATTTGTCCTGGCAACCCCCTTGCCTTACGTTGATGCCACTGCGGCCACGGCCTTTCCGGAAAAATCCCGGCGCATGATGGTCGGTGCAGCAGGTATGGCGGTGGAGCTCTTCCTCGCCGCCGTCGCCTTGCTGATCTGGTTAGCGATTGAACCGGGCCTGCTGCGCGATTTGTTGTACAACGTCATCATTATCGGCAGCGTATCGACCGTATTTTTTAACGGTAATCCGTTGATGCGCTTTGATGGTTACCACATCCTTTGCGACGCCATTGATACACCCAACCTCGCAAGCCGGGCTAATCAACAAATGACCTACCTGCTGCAAACCTGGGGTTACGGTGTGCAAGGCCTGCACTCACCAGCGGCAACGCGGCGCGAAAGCGTCGGATTGGCCTTCTATGGCAGCGCGGCATTTCTTTATCGATTATTGGTGTTGGGATTCATTATCTTGTTGGTCGCCGAGCACTTTCCTCGCGCCGGTCTGGTATTGGGCTGTTGGCTGGTTTTTTTCCAGTTGTTGCTGCCGCTCGGCAAACACCTGCGCTTTTTGTTCAAGGACCAGAAACTGGCGCCCACACGTCGACGATCAATCGGTGTCACCCTGGGAGCAGTGGTGTGTTTGCTCGCTGGATTTTTTATCGTCCCGCTGCCCTTGTCGACGCAAACTGAAGGCGTGCTCTGGCTGCCCGATGATGCCCAGGTGCGCGCAGAAACAGCGGGGCAGGTTGCAGACCTATTGGTCAAGCCCGGCGATCTGGTGGACGCCGGGCAGGTGTTGATACAACTGCACAATCCGTCCTTGCTGGCAGAGCTGGCGTTCAAGCAGGCGCACCTCGACGAATATCGGGCGCGCTACCAACAGGCGTGGCACGAGGATCGGGGGCAGGCGCAACTCTACGAGGAAGATATCCGTGCGATACAGGCCGAGCTTGAGCACCTGCAAACCCGGGTGAACAACCTGACGATTCGCAGTGCTACCCAAGGCCGCTTTGCGTTGACGCAACGTCGTTCGTTAGTGGGGCAGTATCTGGAGCAGGGCGATGTTATCGGGTTGATTATCCAGGATGAACCACCGCGCATCCGTGCTGCTCTGACGCAGCAGGAAGTCGGCCTGGTCCGCCAGTCAACATCTGCTGTGGAAGTGCGCATGGCCGGAGACTTGGGGCGCTCACTGACGGGACGTGTGAGCGGGGAGGTTCCGGCGGCCACCTTTAATTTACCCAGTCCGGTATTGGGCGCCGCCGGCGGTGGCCGATTGCCAGTGGAGACTGGTGACAAAGCCGGCACCAGGGCAACGGAGATGGTTTTTCTGGTCGATGTGCATCTGCCCGAACTGGCCCAGGGCAGCCGCTACGGTGAGCGGGCTCACCTGCTGTTTCGCCACCCCGCCGAACCCCTGGCAACACAGCTTCAGCGTCATCTGCGCCAATTGTTTATCACCCACATTGATTATTGATGGGGAGAAAACCTGTGGCTTCTGAGTGCATGATCTATAGTAAAGCTGAATAACAATGATCAGAGATTGACTATGCACCTTATTTTTACCGCTGTTTTACTGACGTTGCTTGCGACTGTAGCTGTAGCACAAACACCTGAAGGAACCGAATTGAATTGCCGCATTGAACCCCACGTTACTGTTAATGTAAGCAGTGCTGTGGAAGGCTTGATCAGCGATGTGCTGGTTGATAAAAATCATCGCATTAAACAGGGCGATGTCCTGGCGCGTCTGGAGGCAGAGCTCGAAGCCGCAACAGTGGAGTTGCGCAAAGTGCAGGCCGAGTTGGAAAGCGATGTTGACGCGCAGCAGTTGGCTTTTGATTTCAGCCAGCGGGCCCTGACCCGCGTTACTAATCTGTATGAGAAAAAAGCAGCATCCTTTGCGGAGCTGGATAAAGCCAAGACCGAACACGCGTTAGCCGCACAACAATTACAACAGGCCAATGACCGCAAACGGCAAGCCGCCCTGGAACATAATCGCGCGCTGGCTGATTTACACCGCCGCACGATTCGCAGCCCCATCGACGGCATTGTGGTGGATCGCTACAAACAACCCGGCGAACATATTGATTACGAGCCGGTGCTGCAACTGGCACAACTCGATCCCCTGCGGGTTGAAGTCTTTGCGCCGGCCAGTTTGTACGGTCTGATCAAAGAAGGCATGAAGGCCACGGTAACCCCTGAACTGGCGATCGCCAAAAAAACCTACATTGCTGAAGTGGTACTGGTTGATCAGGTGATTGATGCTCCCAGCAACACCTTTGGTATTCGTTTATCTTTCCCCAACCCCGATTATCAATTACCCAGCGGCTTGAAATGTACTGTCCGATTCTCCGGCGTAAAAAGTGCGGGTAATTTATTGAGCGGCGGACTCTGATTGCCGCTTGGTTTTGGTAGCGATAAAAAACCATTCATAACAATAAACACATCTTTCCGTTTTGTTAGATAAAAATGGTTTAAACAGGGGATAGAGCGATGAGGCATATCTGGCGCAATAAGCATCTTCTGCGGCTACACTAGAAAAGCAGGGAGTGTCATCGATTATTTACCAGTTACCGAACTGTATCGGACTCTCGATCACAATGATTACATTGCCCAATGCCTAACCGAAAGTCGCCGCGTAACCGCCGTCCAACCATTGAACCTCTGGAACCCAGATTACTCTTTTCGGCTACCGCCGATATCGCCGTTCTGGACGATGCCAATTCCGATACGGCTTACCTGATTCAGGCAGCCGCCAATACGGATCTGGAGGCGGTCTATCACACCGCGCATGATCCTGTTGGCTTTGCTGATACCTCTGCCGATATTCTCCAGATCTACGCTCCGCGAGACACGCCACAAGAAGTCGTCTTTATTGACACCCGTGTTGAAGATTACCAATCACTGCTCGACGACATTTTGCAGAACAAATCTGCTGAAGACGTTGCGGTTGTTTTGCTGGATACCGACAGCGATGGTGTCGGACAGATCACTGAAACGTTAAAAAATTACGCCGGCGTCAGTGCGATCCACCTGATTTCCCACGGCACTGCCGGTGCGTTGCAGTTGGGCAACACACTGCTCAATCAGCACAGCCTGAGCCAATACCAGAATGATGTTGCGCACTGGGGCGATGCGTTGGATGAATCAGCGGATCTGTTGATTTATGGCTGTAACCTCGCCGGTAATGCCGAGGGTGTGCAGCTGATTGAACAGCTAGCGGCATTGACCCAGGCCGATGTGGCTGCGAGTAACGACTTGACCGGTCACGTGCAACACGACGGCGACTGGGAACTGGAAATCAACACCGGCAGTATAGAAACGACGCCGCTCTTTAGCCTGAACCTGCAACAAAACTGGCAAGGCGTGTTGGCGGATGTGAATCACATCCACGTAGATGATGCGGTTAACGCGCTGTCCTTTTCTTCTTCCCACAATGTCGGGCAGAGTTTTGTCTACGACAGCAGCAGTCCCACGTATATTGTTAATCAGCTCAGCATCCAGCTGATGAAGGATGCAAACGCAGCAGAACAAACCATTACGGTGCAATTGCTGGATGCCTGGAACGGATCGGTTCTGGGTGTGGATACCAAATCATCCAACTCGCTAAGCAGTACCGACTTTGAATGGAAAACATTTGATTTTGGCGATCTGGCTCTGAATGACAATCAAACCTATTTCATTCGCATTTCTTCCGATGTAAACGATGGTTTGGTGATGGTTTCCTACCACCAGCAAGATCGTTACAACAATGCTACCTTAATTGAAAACGGCACCGATAATGGGGACAGTTGGGATCTCGCCTTTAAAGTCACTGATGACGATGGCACTAACGCAACGCCCACCGTGGCCAATCCAATAACCAATCAATCTGCCACCGAGCAAGTTGCTTTCAATTACGTGTTTCCTGCTGACACCTTCAGCGATAGTGATGAAGGCGACACCCTCGTTTACACGGCCCAGCTTGCCGGTGGTGGAAACCTGCCGCCCTGGTTAAATTTCGATGCAGCCAACCGCACCTTCTGGGGAATGCCTGATAATGGTGATGTCGGTGTTATTACGATTGAAGTCACGGCCACAGACGATCATGGCGCGAGTATTTCAGACAGTTTTGATTTAACCATTATCAATGCGAATGATGATCCGTTTGTGGCGAATCCCATTGCTGACCAGGCAGCGACAGAAGATACTGCATTCAATTTCACCTTTCCTGCCAATGCATTTGGTGAAGTCGATCCGGGTGATCAATTAACTTACACCGCACAATTATCCGG
>CAMPIG010000094.1 GCA_946886255.1 uncultured Cellvibrio sp.
GTCACCCAGATTAGTTAAATGGATATCCTCCATCGCCAACTGCCGCTCACCAAATTCCGATGACAGCAGATCGAGAGACATGTTAGTAAAACTGACTTTTTCCAGCATAAAACGTATATCCGGGCGCGCGGTAGTCGGCGCAGACTCTTTAGGGGCTTTGCCGCTGTCGGCCGTAATGTTGTCGTAGATCTGCTGCAAATTAATATCGGCAAGGCCTTTATGTTCTGCGGTTAATGTCGCCCCATCCACAGTAAGCTCCTTGATGACCACCACATCATCGGCCAGGGATGCGGGTTCGATCTGCAACAAAATCTGGCCAAGGTGTATGGCATTTTCGGATGAATAGCCGGCAGGATTTTTGACGGCGATGCCCTGGATCTCACCGCGTCCTTCGGTTAACTCGATATTGACCTGATCAACCGCAACAACGGTTTTGGTCACATCAGCGCCCACGCTCTCAATGGCCATTTCAACCAGCGAGTCCAGATTCTTCAGGCCGATAAAGATCGCGATGGCGAGTACTACAGCCAAAGCAATCACAATACCAATAATAATTTTCATGGCTTTCATAGAGCTGTCCCTTGTGGTGGTTCAGGTGGCAATTGTTGTGTTATAGGCACTGGTTTACGCGATGTTTTAACGGATAACAACACTGCCGGGAAAAATAATGCGTCATAGGCAATAAAAGACAAAAAGCATATCATAGCCAGCGAAACGATAGTGCCCAGGAGCTTTGCGCGCGATGTTTACCGATGCTTTTGCATTAAAAATACTCAACTTTCTTGCACTTGGCTTTATTACCTTCACAGGTTTGGTGGTGCTGGCAATTTTGGTAATGTATATCATTGATATCACCCAACACACCCACACCCTGCGTCGCAACTACCCTGTGATCGGGCGATTCCGCTATTTGTTCGAACACCTGGGCGAATTCTTCAGGCAATATTTTTTTGCGATGGATCGGGAAGAGATGCCATTCAATCGCGCCGAACGTGCCTGGGTTTATCGTGCAGCCAAAAATGTCGACCTTAATTCCGGCTTTGGCTCAACCCGCGAATTGACACCCACCGGGACGGTTATGTTCCTTAACGCCGCCTTTCCGGTGTTGGAAAAAGATGCATCGCTGCCATCCCCCGTGACCATCGGTCCTTTCTGCCGCATACCCTACACCACCAGTTCACTGTTTAATATTTCCGGCATGAGTTACGGGGCCATCTCGCGTCCCGCCGTGCTGGCGCTGTCACGCGGCGCGGCCAAAGCGGGATGCTGGCTCAATACGGGTGAAGGCGGCCTATCCCCCTATCACCTGGAAGGCGGTTGCGACTTGGTCTTCCAGATAGGGACAGCTAAGTACGGTGTGCGGGATCTTGAGGGCAACCTGAGCGATAAGCGCTTGCAGGAATTGGCCGCTATCGAACAGGTCCGTATGTTCGAAATTAAATTGAGCCAAGGCGCAAAGCCGGGTAAAGGCGGGATATTGCCGGGCGAGAAAGTCTCCGCCGAGATCGCCGCGATTCGCGGAATTCCGGAAGGTCATCCATCGATCAGCCCCAATGGTCATCCGGATATTCGCTCCGTCGATGACTTACTCGATATAGTCAGCCATATCCGCGCTGTTACCGGCAAACCGGTTGGCTTTAAAGCTGTGATCGGCGAAAAAACCTGGTTAATTGATTTGGTTAAAGCCATCCGCGTGCGCGGCATTGAACAGGCACCGGATTTTATTACGCTCGACAGTGCGGATGGTGGGAGCGGTGCGGCGCCACAGCCATTGATGGATTATGTTGGATTACCCCTGAAAGAAAGTCTGCCCTGGGTGGCAGACCTGCTGCGCGAGGCTGGTTTGAAAGAGCGCATCAAATTGATTGTGGCCGGCAAGTTGGTCACGCCCTCTATGGTGGCCTGGGCCTTGGCCACCGGTGCAGACTTTATCAACAGTGCGCGGGGTTTTATGTTTGCGCTGGGCTGTATCCAGGCCATGCAATGCCACAAAAATACTTGCCCTACAGGCGTTACTACCCATAACCCCAAACTACAAAAAGGCCTGGACCCTACCGACAAAGCCCAACGCGTCGCCTTCTATCATAAAAATCTCACCTATGGCGTAGGCCTGATTGCCCACGCCTGCGGTGTCAACGAGCCGCGCCAGCTGCGCCGGGACCATGTGCATATCGTCATGGCTAATGGTATCTCGGCGCCACTGAGTGAACTCTATCCTGAACCGATAGTCATTCTCGGAGATGACGAAACCAGCCACCCTGCCAACACCAACCGCTACTCTTCCGCCGTTGAGGTAAGCCCCAATGATTAAGCCCCGTTATGTGTTATTCATCCTGTCCCTGCTGATGTGCTCGCCAGTGGTGACAGCCAACTCTTTCAGCGACGCCCAAAATAAAGGGGTGACCATCGAAAATCTGGGTTGGTCTGATCGCAACTATCTGGAAAAACAGGTAGCCACCATTGATGAAATCGCACGTACACAAATGGGCACCCAGGTCCGGCAGAACCTGGACGATCTCGACCTGCTGCAAAAGATTGTGGACCTTGGATTGATTCCGCAAAACGATACACAGGACCTGCAAGCGATGGGCGCGGTGCTCGGTAACGTCATGATCGCTGATATACCTGCACTGGAATGGAAAGTGTATGAAGATTCCCTCGGCCGCAGCCGGGCGCTTTGTGTAAAAGGTATGCGCGAATGTCTTTTTCCTATCACTATGCTGTCCCGCCGCATGGAAAAAGGGCTAAAGCCTGACGTTAAAAGAGTCTATGAAGAGGCGCTTGAGCTGATGGCCGACCACCTGCCCCAATATCCCTACGGCGGCGGTACCATGCGCAAATTGCGCCATTGATTGCCGGTTGTCACACCCCGGTTGTCACGTGAGAGCCACCTCCCTATAATGCGCCCACTCTCTCAGGGGAGTAATCTGCTGGCAAAGGCCTGAACGGCCCGGATCAGCGCTGTTGTCAACAGACTTGCACATCGTGCATGGCAACAGCGTCCTCGCTCAATGCGCTGGATTGATGAGACCTGAGGTATTGCTGCTGACCATGCGGGACAGCGGCAGTGCCTCTGGTTTCGGTATCCCGCAGGATTCATTCATGGAAGCTTTCCTCAGTTCTACCCTCGCCGTTGCTATCGCCGAAATCGGCGATAAAACCCAACTCCTGGCTCTGTTCCTCGTCTCCCGTTACGGGCGCCCTTACGTCATCAGCCTGGGCGTTCTCGTTGCTACCATCCTTAATCATGCCCTCTCAGCCTGGCTGGGTGCCTGGCTGGCCGATGTGATTCCCGAAACCTGGATACCCTGGTTAATCAGCGGCAGCTTCATCCTGGTCGCACTATGGTTATTGGTGCCGGACAAAGAGGAGGATGACATGGGGCGCTTCGCTAAATACGGCCCGTTTATGGCCACCTGCGTATTATTTTTTCTGGCGGAAATTGGTGATAAAACCCAGATTGCGACGGTTATCCTCGCCGCAAAATACAGCGAGACGTTGTGGATGACCATTGCCGTTATTACAGGCACGACGCTGGGGATGCTGCTGGCGAATATGCCCGTGATTTTCGCCGGGCGCTGGCTGTTGGAACGTTTACCGTTGGACTACGCGCGCAAAGGCGCGTGTGTGTTATTTGTGGCGCTGGCTGTATTTACACTGGTTAATGCTTAAGTCGCCCTGACATACTCGCGCGGCCTTCACCTGTTGGATTGTGCAGAAAACCAGTTACATGCTCTCAGCAAATGGTTTTCTGCACATTATCTTTATACTTTCTCCAAAGCCATGCGAATCTTGTCTGCTGCCAATGCCAGGGTTTCCGCATCGGCATTTTTTGCGAAGGCGAAATTCAGGTCATTCATAGAATCCATCGGCACCAGGTGAATATGGGTGTGCGGAACTTCCAGCCCGGCGATCATCAAGCCAATCCGTTGTGCGGTGTAGACACGTTTCAGCGCATTACCAATCTTGTGGCTGACTTGCATCAGGTGATGGGCCAGTTCCACCGGCAGGTCGGTCCACTGATCAATTTCGGCTTTGGGAACCACTAACACATGGCCTGCACGAATCGGCTGAATCGTCATGATGGCCACACAGTGGTCATCGCGCCAGACAAAATGCCCCGGTAATTCACCTGCAATAATTTTGGTAAAAATACTTGCCATTACACATCTCCTTTCATCAATAAACCGCGATGCCATGACGCAATAGTGCTCGCGCCAGCACGTCATCTAACTGAGGTAAATCCTCATCTTTCAATTCAATAAATGGCACCTTGTACTTTTTGTAGAGGGCCTGTTTATCCAATTGTGTGGCCAATATTGAGGCCTGTGCATTGCCCGGCCAGTAATCGATACACAACCTGACTTCAGGAATATAAAAATGGCTTTCCAGCGACTCATCACCTAACTGCAAGGGGTAGTTGTGCGCATGCACTACGCCGGCCACATACAACCAGTTATTGATCATTCGTTCGGCCCGATGGTTCACCCGTCGTCCATCCAGGGTCGGTAGATCATCCGATACGTCGCCGTGCAATTGCGCTACGGCGGCGAGCAACCCGGAATGATCCAACACGCTTTCCGGCCAGGTGACAAAGGGAATACCGGATTGCTCACTTTCCTGTTGCTGGCCACCGAGTTGTTTGCCTATCGGCGTTACGAACCAGCCGCGAATATGTTTGGTAATCCAGCCGCGTTCAGCCAGCAATAAATTGATCTGCCTGGCCGGGAGTTTTAGTTTGTTGCCCAGGTTGGTGGCGGTCAGCGGTGCTTCCGGCAGCAACATAAACAACGGATGTTGGTGAACAGACTCCGGCCAGGCAATGTATTCGCCGTATTTGGGATGGTTGACATAAATGCCACCCTCGAATTTACCTTTCTCGGTAAGCTGCCAATGATTGTCAACTTTGACAATCCAGCCACCGCCGGTGAGTAGGATAAACAGCTCCTTACTTTCTTTTCCCAGCAAGCGCGCCAGCGCTGTCGTTGAGATATGTTTTTCAGTGCGCGATGCCATGCCTTGCTATCCTGTACTTTTTGTCGTCGCTGAAGCGACAACCAGTCTAACCCAGCGCTTGGCCGCTGTGTATAATGCCCTCCCTTTTCTGCGGAATCACGCCATGCATATCTGGGTCGATGCAGATGCCTGCCCCAAACCCGTCAAGGAAATACTGTTTCGCGCCGCCGTGCGCGCACAGGTGCCGGTGACACTGGTCGCTAATCAATATCTCGCAGTACCACCTTCCCCACTTATTCGTACTGTGCAAGTCAGCAGCGGCTTTGATGTGGCGGATGATCATATTGTGCAATCAGCACAAGTAGGCGATCTGGTTGTGACGGCCGATATCCCGCTGGCAGCAGAAGCCATTGCCAAAGGCGTGGCGGTTATTAATCCACGCGGTGAACGCTACACCCTCGATAACGTGCGCCAGCGTTTGAACATGCGCGACTTTATGGAAACCCTGCGCAGCAGCGGTATTCAGTCCGGCGGACCAGCGCCTTACAGCCAACAGGACAAGCAGGCATTCGCCAACGCGCTGGATCGCTTTCTCGCGGCGGCACGCTAATTTTTTGTTACAAAGTTCGCATTCCGCTGGCTTAAAACAGTCGAAGCCCCTATACTTCGCGCACTTTCAGTAAAGCCTCCTTATTGCGAAGATGTCGTTACGGGGTGATGCTGAACAGACAGGATGTCTGAGGGCTGCCCATGATCTATCGCAGATACATTCCATCGCCGACATGAGTGTCGCGACGTCCAGCCTGCCAAAAGTGCTACAACCAATAACGAGCGAACCGGATTGCTCAATGGTTGTGAGGTGCAACTGCTGATTTCATAGTTTTGACCAGCGCACCAGGGAATCGTTGATTCAAATCGCCGTCACTGCGCATCGCGCCGGTATTATTTGTTCGGGCTACACGCCGACACAACCACCAGCGACCAAATCATCGCTCCCGCCTGAACGCATCGGTTTTGTTTACCGGCGCAGACACATTTATCAAAAAATAATAACAACGCGACGCATGGTTTATCGCCAGGTTTTGTGTTGTTGAATTTTTATATTGCTCCTATTGCAAGGTTTACGCATGTCATCAAACATTTTATTTGCCGATCTCGACCTCTCTGAAAACGTTCAAAAAGCTATTCAAAAAGTAGGCTATGAACAGCCCTCACCCATCCAGTTAGCTGCCATTCCGATCCTCTTGGCTGGTGGCGATATTATTGGTATGGCACAGACAGGTACCGGTAAAACTGCAGCCTTCGCGCTGCCGCTCTTGTCACGCATCGATATCAAACAAGCTGACCCACAAATTCTTGTGCTGGCGCCTACACGCGAACTGGCCATTCAGGTGGCAGAAGCATTCCAGAAATATGCCAGCGAAATTCCCGGATTCCATGTACTACCCATTTATGGCGGCCAGGACATGAGTAGCCAATTGCGCCAGCTCAAACGCGGCGCGCACGTTGTCGTAGGCACGCCCGGCCGCGTTATGGATCACCTGCGTCGCGGCAGTTTGAATTTAAATAATCTGAAAAGCCTGGTGCTCGACGAAGCTGACGAAATGCTGCGCATGGGCTTTATTGATGATGTTGAATGGATTTTGGAACATACGCCCAAAAGCCGTCAAACCGCCCTCTTTTCTGCCACCATGCCGCGTGAAATTCGCCGCGTAGCCAACAGCTACCTGAACGAGCCCCAGGAAATCAGCATCCAGAGCAGTACATCCACTGGCGATAACATTGAGCAAGTGTATTGGATGGTCAGCGGCACCAATAAATTGGATGCCTTGACACGTATTCTCGAAGTTGAACCTTTCGACGGCATGATTATTTTTGTGCGCACCAAAACCGCTACCGTTGAACTGGCTGAAAAACTGGAGGCGCGCGGCTATTCTGCATCAGCACTTAACGGGGATATGAACCAGCAATTACGTGAACGCACCATTGAGCGTTTGAAGTCTGGCAAGCTGGATATTGTTATCGCAACGGATGTCGCTGCGCGCGGTATCGACGTGGAGCGTGTAAGCCACGTGGTGAACTACGATATCCCCTATGACAGTGAAGCCTATGTGCACCGTATCGGTCGTACCGGTCGCGCTGGTCGTACCGGTAAGGCTATTTTGTTTGTGGCACCGCGTGAAAAACGTTTGCTATACACTATCGAAAAAGCAACCCGTAAACCGATTACCCTGATGGAGTTACCCAGCGGTGCTACAGTTACCCGTCACCGTATTGATCAGTTTACCCAGCAAATTACAACCACGCTGACTGAACAAACGGATCTGTCTTTCTTTAACGATCTGTTGGCTGAATACAGCCACAAGCATGATGTATCACCGGAAGAAATCGCTTCTGCCCTGGCGTTCCTGTTGCAAAAAGAACGCCCGTTGCAAGTGAAATTTACTGATGTGAAGCCTGACCGCAGTCCGCGTGAAGATCGCGAGCGTGCTCCACGGGGTGATCGTAGTGATCGTGGCGAGCGAAGTGAACGCGGTGGCCGCGAGCGCCGTGAACACGGCAATGACGAAAACATGCAACGTTATCGCATTGAAGTGGGCCGCAACCACGAAGCACGCCCCGGTGATATCGTTGGTGCGATTGCGAATGAAGCGGGCATTTCCAGTAGCAATATCGGCCACATTAAATTGTTCGATGAATTCTCCACCGTTGATCTGCCGAAAGGTTTAGCGCAGGACGTGTTAAATCAACTGAAGAAAGTTCGGGTGCGCAATCGCCCACTGGAAATCAGTGTTGACCAAGGTGGTCAAGGCAAGCGCGAATCAGGCGAAAAACGTAGTTTTTCTGATCGTCCGAAGCGTGATAGCGATGCACCGCGCGGCAAACTCAGCCTGGGTGCCAAGCCCAAGGTACGTGATCGGGATCAGAAAAATAAAGGCTATCGCGGAAAGAAATCGGATTAATTGATTTTAATTCTTTATGTCGGATTATGGCGCAGTGCGCCTAATCCGACCTATGGGATGTCCGCTGATTAACCCGCTCCATCATTAATTCGCCTTCCGTTTGACTGTTATTGCATTTAGTGAAGTACCAATCACTTGAGCGAGTCAAACTGTTCTCGCTAGCGTCGCTCGACATGCACCGCCCTTCATCCACCATCACCACAGTTTCACCGTGAATCGTAGTGGATTCTATCGACGCAGATATCGTTACTGTTCGCTTGCTTCTGGCAGCCTGCAGCTTCTCTCGTAAATGTGGATGAAAAACTGCATCAACATTGGCGGGCGTCACCGAAGGCTGTGCTAAATCTTCCTGTGTCAGTCGGTACTTTTCGGGAATGACCGATGAGTGGCGAATGGTTGTTTGAAGGTCTTCCGGCGGTGATGGGTTCTCGATGACCGGACTGGATTGTGCCGGCGGATCGGGTTCGGATACTGTTTGCGGTATTGCAGGTGGAGGGGCAGGAAGCACAGGCTCAACCGGCTCAATAATTTTTTGGGCGGGGATCAGGCTGATTCGTAATGGTGATTCCTCCGATTGAGGCGTTTGGATTAAATTTGTCGGCACCGGCTTGTACCATGCCATGATTACAAGATGTAGAGCCAATGAGATAAAAACAGCAGTTAAAAATAAACGAGGTGACGATGAATGGCTGCGCCGCGCCGTCAACGAGTCGGCAACATCCTCAACACAATATATCCCTGCCATATCCCCATAGCCTTTCAGCGCTCATCGACAGCTGGGATAGACAATCAACGCTGAAAGTAGTTCGCAAATCGCATGAATCTAAAAGGGTTACTCGTCAAACATCTGGATCATATAGCCGGTTTTGACAGCCTCGCCCATGGCTTTATCGGCGGTAACGACACGCTCATCTTTAACCAGATGGCTCGGCACTAGTTTGCGTTTTTCAATCTCGATGTCGGTGAAACCGGCGCGTATCAAATAGACTTTGCACAACTGTTCTGCGCCAAATAAATCAATAAAATTTATATACACAATAAACGGCACTCGCTGGCCTTCTTTCAAATGCTCGCGGGCTTTTTTGGCCGTGGCATTTACCGAAAAAATATACATAACCGAGTCTCCTGTAGGTCGGATTAGCGCAGCGTAATCCGACAATAAATAGCCAAGTAATTTGTCGGATTACGCCGCTGTGCGGCTAATCCGACCTATGGTGACTGCGCCCGTCAGACAATCATGATGACCCGTAGCGCATCCAGACGCAGTTTTGCCTGCGAGAGATAATGCTGACTTGCCGCCAAACGTTGTTGCACATAATTAATTTCCGATTGACGCACATTAGGATTCACTTGCATCAATGCTTCCATTCGCTCCAACTCATTATTAAGCTGTTCGCTCACTTGAGCCTGCGCGGCGGCAATTAACCCTGCCTGTTTTGAATGCGTCTTTTCTTCGGCCTGCTGCAGCATCGAACTTAAAAGCGGGCGCGCCTGACGTACCACTTCTTGCGCATTATTGCGCGGCACTTTTTGCAGCAGCTTGCCCACTTGATCTATACCCAGGACAGAGCTGAGGTCTTTGCCATTGCTATCAAGTAATACTCTTATCAATGATTGTGGCATATAACGGAACAACTGCAATTCTGCCGGTGCCGGGCAGTGCAAAACAAATAAAGCTTCCAGCATCACCGTGCCCGGCTTCAACGGCGGTAATTTAAGGGTACAAAATGCCGTATTGCCGAATTCATTTAAGGCGATCAATTCCTGGGCACCGCGTACCAACGGATGTTCCCAGGTTAAGAACTGCATATCCTCGCGCGATAACGCCTGCTGACGCTGAAAGGTTACGGTAACACCGTCTTCCGGCAGCCCCGGAAAGTGCGGCACCCGCATATGGTCACCGGGGTGAAGCACCAGGCTGTGTTCGCTGTGCCGTTCGGAATCCACGCCGAAGGCTTCAAAGATTTCTTCCAGATGCTGGATTAAATCCGAGTCATCATCCCGCTCGGCCAGATGTTCCACCAGTGCCGCCGCCTGAGCTGGTTTACAGGAATTTAATTCCAACAACCGATCACGTCCCTGCTGAAGTTGCACGCGGAGCCCTTCAGCAAATTGACTCGCTTCATCCAGCAATTGTTCAAAATCTTTTGCGTTGTGCTGTACCAATGCAGGTAATAAATTTTCACCAAAACGATTCATTACCGCCTGACCAATGGCGCAGGTTTTTTCAAAAGCATTTAACCCGTGGTGATACCATTGCAATAAACGCTGCTGCGCGGTCGCCTCGTAATAAGGCACATGAATGTTAACTTCCTGAGTCTGTCCAATCCGGTCCAGTCGACCGATGCGTTGTTCCAATAGATCCGGGTTCAGCGGTAAATCAAACATCACAAGATGGTGAGCAAATTGGAAGTTACGCCCTTCGCTACCGATTTCCGAGCAAATCAAAACCTGGGCACCCTCCTCCAAATCGGCAAAATAAGCCGCCGCTCGATCCCGCTCAATTAAACTCAACCCTTCATGGAATACAGCGGACAAAACGCCTTTACGCAAACGCAGAAATTCTTCCAGCGTTTGGGCCGTATCGGCATCGGCACAAATGACCAGTAATTTTTGTCGGCGATTTTGCTTTAACCAATCACTTAGCCACTCCACGCGCGGATCTTCCAACCACCATCCCTGGGTTGCCTCGTGTTGCCAGAAGTGCGGGGGGCGGGGGGGGGGGGGGGGGGGGGACTGTTCAAAGACTTCGTCCAAGGGTGCAGGTAATTGCAGTGGATGCTCATGCAGTTTACGCTCGGGAAAACCACTGACAGAGGTGCGTGTATTGCGAAACAGAACGCGCCCTGTGCCGTGACGATCGAGCAAATCATTTATTGTGTGATCAATAGCAAGCGTTACATCTTCCGTTGCGCCTTGATGTAAGCTCGCTATTTTTTCTTGCGGTAAAAATGCTTCCAGATCTTTCAGCACATTATCTGGAATATCGGCACCATTTTGTTTGGCAGTAAGCAGTGCTTGTACGAGATCATTTATAGGTTGATAGGCTTGTTGCTCTGCCTTGAACTTTTCCAAGTCGTAGTAACGATCCGGATCGAGCAAACGCAAACGTGCAAAATGGCTATCCAGGCCTAACTGCTCCGGTGTCGCAGTCAGCAGCAACAAACCTTTGGCTATACGAGCCAAACCTTCAATGCAGCGATATTCCAGACTGGGATTGGTTTCGCTCCAGAGCAAATGATGCGCTTCATCAACCAGCAGCAAATCCCACTGGCAAGCCATTGCTTGCTCATAACGTTGCGGATGCTGTGTCAGAAAATCCAGGGAGCAAAGAATCAACTGCGCCGATTCGAAAGGGTTGTCCGAATTGGTATCGGTAGACTCACTATCATCATCGCGAAAGTCATCGACATAATCCACGGAGATTTCATCACTGTCCAAACCTGTCAGCGCCTGACAACGGGCTTCATCCAACAGTGTGAACGCGAGATTAAAACGACGCAGCATTTCCACCAGCCACTGGTGTTGCAAGCTGGTGGGCACAACAATCAGCGCACGTTGGACGCGACCACTGATCAGTTGTTGATGCAAGATTAAACCGGCTTCAATGGTTTTGCCCAAACCCACTTCATCGGCAAGCAAAACCCGGGGCGCATGGCGCGCAGCGACCTCACTGGCAATATATAACTGGTGCGGCAACAACTGTACACGCGGTCCCGCCAAACCATACACCGGTGATTGTTGATGTTTATGTAAAAAATTCAGCGTGTGATAACGCAATGAAAAGTGCGTGTGCTTATCAATTTGTCCGGCAAACAAGCGATCGCGTGGTGTGCTGAACTGCACGAAACTATCGAGTTCAAATTCGGGAAATGCCAACTCGGTTTTATCTGCCGTCAGCCCGAAATATAACAAACAACCTTGTTGCTCAACGACACGGGTAATGGTGATGCCCACACCATCATGGCGACGCACTTTCTCACCAACCTGATAGATCACACGGCTGACTGGCGCATTATCCATGGCATAGGTGCGACGCTCGCCGGCAGCGGGAAAACTCAGGGTCAAGCGCCGGTTGGCAATATCCAGCACAATGCCCAAACCCAATTCAGCTTCCGATTCGCTGATCCAACGTTGCCCGATAACATATTGCACTTTACTCACACGCGCCTCTTAACTCTGCGATTACTTATTTACAAAGGCGCGCATGATACTGGTTTCAAGCCGATAAACCAAAGTCAGGCTGTGCGAAGGGGCAATATTCGTTAGAATCGCAACTATTCCGCTGTTTAATCCCTGACGCCGATTAAGGATGCACCATGTTGACACCCACCACAGAATTACAGGTATTGCTCAATCAACACCCTGCCCTGCAATTAATTTCCAGCCATACACAATATCCAGATGCTGTCGGTGAAGGTTTGCCGCTGCTTCATCTGAAAACAGATGTCTGCGAAGCCGTTATTGCCCTGCAAGGCGCGCAATTACTTGA